>NZ_JAVAXX010000154.1:0-15252 GCF_042709275.1 Bacillus sp. LR_5
CGTCAGATGTATATAAGAGCCAGCAGTAATATTAAAGGAGGGGTAGATCATTTGAAAAAAGTAACGATACTAAAAGCGTCCATCTTATTTTTGGCGATTGCCAGCTTTCATTTGTTCTCAATTCCCCACGCCTTTGATATCGGCCATCATTATAAAGCCGTAGCCGACCAGCAGGAAATGCATGAGATGAAAGCCGGGCAAAATGCAGATGATGAGAAGAAATCCATCACAGGGGCATTTGCGTTGACTGCTCTATGGGCAATGGCTGTTCTGCTTCTGACCGCTGAAAGCAAAAGTACGGGATACTCCCGCAGGCGCCAGCGGAAAAAAAGCTTTATACTGGCCAAATTTTATCAATCGTCTTATTTCGGCAAACTTCATGTTCAACATCACCCGATTATATAACGAAAATATGAGGAGGCTGTTAAACATGTTGTTTATCTTAAGAATGGTGATTTTAGGCTTATTTTCTTTCACCGCGTTGAATTTATTTGTATGGCAAGGAATTGAATTTGTTCATGCCTTTACAGATCTTTTCACTAGCCATGAAAGCTAATTGAAATACAAACGAAACCCGCTCATATCATGTGAGCGGGTTTTTTATTATTGTTCTGTATGAAGGCGCCAGACAGCTGTAACCTTGCCTGATTCCTCTTCATCAATAAAGAAAGAGCCATTGCTGTATCTGTCGTTTGTCCGCAAGTCTTTTGCCTGCAGTTCTTTTCTGTCGCCTTTTTCTGTTTCCACCATAAGCCGCTGTTCAAGACCGCAAGCGAACAGCGCTACGACCCGGTGAGGATTCTTCTTCAGTTCCCTTAGCATAACAACACCACGTTTTGCACGGGATGTTTTTTCAAACTCGGAAAGACTCATGCGTTTCACCGCTCCCCGCTGTGTGAACAATACAATTGAATCAGATTCTTGAAGGATTTCTCCAGAGACAACAAAGTCATCTTCTTTTAAGTTAATCCCTTTGACACCAGCGGCACGCGCGCCAACTACATTTACTTCGTCTTCTCCAAACCATAAGCCGTACCCTAGGTGAGTGGCCATAAAGATCTGGCTTTCCCCATTTGTTACATGTACATCAATCAGTTCGTCTTCACCCTTCAGATTTAAGGCCACAAGCGCTTTAGAATAACGCTGTGCTTTATAATGGGTGAGCTCTGTCTTTTTCACCATTCCGTTTTTCGTAAAGAACAATAGATACGCCGACGGATCAAATTCTTTTATCGGTATGGCCTTTACAATCGTTTCATCACGGTCAATGGTGATTATATTTGAAAAATGCTGGCCCATGTCCTTCCATCTAATATCAGGCAGCTGGTGAACCGGACAATAAATGTAGCTTCCTTTGTTCGTAAAGAGCAGCAGCACATCCGTCGTATTCATTTCAAACTGATGGAGCATCCTGTCCGTATCTTTCATTCCGAAATCCTGGCCGTTGGAAGCGGCAAATGAACGCTGGCTCGTCCGTTTTAGGTAGCCATCCTTCGTAACGGTCACATATACATCCTCAGACGCAACCATGACTTCAAGGTTAATCTTAATTTCCTCAATTTTTTCTTCAATCACGGAGCGTCTCGTGTCTGCATATTTCTTTTTCAGTGCTTTTAAGCTGTTTGTGATCACTTTTAACAGCTTTTTATCATTGCTCAGAATGGATTCGAGCTCTTCAATTTTTTTGCCGAGCTCTTCTGCTTCTTCTTTCAGTGCTGTGATATCTGTATTGGTTAAACGATATAGCTGCAGTGACACGATGGCTTCAGCCTGAGGCTCTGTAAATTCATATTTCGCTATCAAGTTGTTTTTAGCGTCACGTTTATCGCTTGAAGAACGAATTGTTGCAATGACTTCATCCAAAATGGACAAAGCTTTCATGAGTCCTTCTACGATGTGATGTCTGTCTTTTGCTTTTTGAAGCTCATAAACGGACCGGTTTGTGACGACTTCCTTTTGGTGGCCGATATATGCATCCAAAATAGACGGCAGGCTCATCAACATCGGACGGCGATTATGAATAGCCACCATGTTAAAGTTATAGGTGATCTGCAAATCAGTATTTTTATATAAGAAATTCAAAATGCCTTTGGCATCCGCTTCTTTTTTCAGTTCAATGACCACTCTCAGCCCAGTTCGATCCGTTTCATCGCGAACCTCTGAGATGCCTTCAACCTTTTTATCAATGCGGTACTCGTCCATTTTTTTCACAAGGTTTGCTTTATTCACTTCAAATGGAATTTCCGTAATGACAATTTGTTCTCGTCCGCCTCTGATTGTTTCAATTTCAGCTTTTCCTCGGATAATGATTTTTCCTTTTCCGGTTTCGTAAGCTTTTTTTATGCCGTCAACGCCTTGAATAATCCCGCCTGTCGGAAAATCAGGCCCTTTAATGACTTCCATGAGTTCGTCAACAGAGCAAGATGGCATTTGAATGCGCTTGATGACAGCATCAATGACTTCTCCCAGATGATGAGGGGGAATGTCGGTTGCGTATCCTGCTGAAATCCCGGTAGATCCGTTGACCAATAGGTTAGGAAACATCGCCGGGAGTACAACAGGCTCCTTGCTTGTATCATCGAAGTTCGGCACAAATTCAACTGTATTTTTGTCAATATCCCGAAGAAGCTCAGAAGCGATCGGAGATAACCTCGCTTCTGTATAACGCATAGCTGCCGGGGGATCTCCGTCGATGCTTCCGTTGTTCCCATGCATTTCAATTAACACATTTCGCACTTTCCAATCCTGGCTCATCCGCACCATAGCTTCATAAACCGAACTGTCACCGTGCGGATGATAGTTACCGATGACGTTACCGACCGTTTTGGCCGCTTTTCTGAAGTTTTTATCAAACGTGTTTCCATCTGTATGCATCGCGTACAGAATTCTGCGCTGTACCGGCTTTAAGCCGTCTCTTGCATCAGGAAGCGCCCTGTCTTGAATAATATATTTACTATAGCGTCCAAAACGGTCGCCGATCACCTCTTCTAATGGTAAATCATGAAATAATTCTGGCTGTGACAACATTAAACCTCCTCAGCGACCGATAAGTTTTCATTTTCTAAAATATTGCTTTCTTCATCTAAGCCGAAAGCGACGTTTTTCTCAATCCACTTCCTGCGCGGCTCTACTTTGTCTCCCATTAACGTCGTGACACGTCTCTCTACACGTGCCGCATCGTCGATTTTGACCCTTACAAGCGTACGTGACTCCGGATTCATCGTCGTTTCCCACAGCTGGTCTGCGTTCATCTCTCCAAGACCCTTATATCGCTGAATGGTATAACCTTTGCCGACTTTTTTCAGGACATCACCCATCTCTTCATCAGACCATGCATATTCAATGATTTCCTTTTTTCCGCTTCCTTTGCTGACCTTATATAAAGGAGGCAGTGCAATGAACACTTTGCCATGTTCAATGAGCGGCTTCATATAGCGATAGAAAAAGGTAAGAAGCAGCACTTGAATATGAGCGCCGTCCGTATCCGCATCGGTCATAATGATGATTTTGTCGTAGTTGATATCATCGATTGAGAAATCAGCTCCGACACCCCCACCGATCGCATGTATGATTGTATTGATCTCTTCATTTTTAAAGATATCAGCAAGCTTAGCTTTTTCCGTATTAATGACTTTACCACGTAAAGGCAGAACTGCTTGGAATCTGCGGTCTCTTCCCTGCTTGGCTGATCCGCCTGCAGAATCCCCCTCAACGAGATACAATTCATTTTTTGCCGGGTTTCTCGAACCCGCAGGCGTCAGCTTCCCGCTTAATGTCGCTTCTGATTTTTTTCGTTTTTTGCCGCTTCTTGCTTCTTCACGGGCTTTGCGTGCCGCTTCGCGTGCCTGGCTCGCTTTGATAGCTTTTTTGACAAGAAGCGTTGCAGTATCCCGGTTTTCCTCTAAAAAGTAAGCAAGCTGCTCTGAAACAATCGCATCAACTGCTGATCTCGCTTCACTCGTACCCAGCTTTCCTTTTGTTTGTCCTTCAAATTGAAGAAGCTCCTCAGGAATCCGAACAGAAATAATGGCTGAAAGCCCTTCCCTTATATCAGTGCCTTCCAGGTTTTTATCCTTTTCTTTCAGCAAAGCCACTTTTCGTGCATATTCATTAAAAGCGCGTGTCATCGCTGTTTTTGCACCTGACTCATGAGTCCCGCCGTCTTTTGTTCTGACGTTATTAACAAACGATAAAATGTTTTCAGAATAGCCGTCGTTAAACTGGAACGCAAAGTCAACTTCTATTGAATGATGCTCTCCCTCAAATGAGACCACTTCAGACAAGGCGTCTTTTTCCTCATTTAAGTAAGCGACAAACGCTTCTATGCCGTTCTCATAATAAAAGACCTCTTGCTGGTCATTGCGCTCGTCAATCAGCTCAATTTTTAATCCTTTTAACAAAAACGCAGATTCTCTTAAGCGTTCAGAAAGCGTTTCAAAATTATAAGTCGTTGTGCTGAACATCGTTGGATCTGGCTTAAAGTGTGTTAGCGTTCCTGTCTTTTTTGTTTTGCCGATCTTTTCGAGAGATGTGACTGGCTTTCCTCCGTGTTCAAAACGCTGCTGATAGACGAAACCGTCCCGCTCAATGGTAACCGTCAGCCATTCAGATAAAGCATTCACAACTGATGCACCAACTCCGTGCAGCCCTCCGCTTGTCTTATAGCCGCCTTGACCGAACTTTCCTCCGGCATGAAGCACCGTTAAAATCACTTCAGGGGTTGGTTTGCCGAGCTTATGCATTCCGGTTGGCATGCCGCGGCCTCTATCCTGTACAGATATACTGTTGTCTTTATGTATTTTGACGATTATGTGATCTCCATGGCCGGCAAGCACCTCGTCGACAGAGTTATCTACAATTTCATAAACCAAGTGGTGCAAGCCCCGTGCGTCAGTAGAGCCAATATACATACCCGGCCTTTTCCTGACAGCCTCAAGGCCTTCGAGCACCTGTATGGCATCTTCGTTGTAATCAAATTGCTGTTTTCTAGCCAAACGTACAAACCCCTTTCAAAAACTAACATTGTCTTTCTCTTTTTCAGTGTTACACCATCAATAGTATAAAGTATTTGTTATAAACCTCGCCTCGAGCCGGTACTGCCTTGGACTCCTCATTATAACCAATATGTTTGCAATCGCAACATAAAGCTAACGAATCAGTTCGCAAAACATCGGATAGTGCTGTTTTTACACTATGAGAACGTATGTTTGTTTATTATATATAAAGCAGCAGACCTTCGCAAATCGAACGGCCGAAACCCAGCTAGACAAGGTATTCAAAAAAAGCTGTTCAAGCTTTATTGTATCTGTTTCACCGTAATACGCAAACAATATCTTAAAATTAAAAAGCAAAAATCCTTGAATTCACAAGGATTTTTGCAGTTCTGCATCTATTTTGTTACAGCGTGCGCCACTTTTATGCACAGATCCATGATAACCGTTCTGTCTTTTTGCTTTAGCATCTGGTAAGCTTCTTCGTTTACCAGCCCTTGCTGTGCCCAAAATACTGGAGCGTCTGTCTCCAAAAACTCTTCCGCCACGCCTGGCAGCTGTTCTGAGCGCCGGAATACATTGACGATGTCAATCGGACCATCAATCTCCTGTAAAGATGAAACAGCTTTGACACCAAGTGCCTCATCAATTGTAGGATTGACGGGAATGATTTCATAGCCCGCATCCTGCATCGCTTTGGAAACCATATACGACGTTCTATCCGGGCGGTCAGAAAGCCCCACTACCGCGATTCGCTTGCTTTGATCAAGAATCTCTTTAATTTCCGCTTTGGAAGGGTTTTGCATCATGTACCACTCCTTTTTCATCTATTTTACACGATCAAAATGTAAGAAATCAAAATATGATGCATGTTTGATTTTATTTGTAAGCAAACTTTAAAAAACTTATCATCAGATTATGATATCTCATGTTAAAATAGAAAGAAGGGATTTTGAAAAAGGAGAAATGTAGATGTTAATTGCTTTATTGATTATTTTGGCCTACTTGATAGGCAGCATTCCATCTGGCTTAATTGTTGGCAAGCTTGCCAAGGGAATTGATATCCGGGAGCACGGGAGCGGCAACTTAGGAGCTACCAATGCATTCCGTACGTTGGGCGTAAAAGCTGGTTCGATCGTGATAGCCGGAGATATTTTGAAAGGTACGCTGGCAACTGCATTGCCTTTTCTCATGCATGTTGATATTCACCCGCTTCTAGCAGGAGTCTTTGCAGTTTTGGGCCATGTGTTTCCCGTCTTCGCTAAATTTAAAGGCGGCAAAGCCGTGGCAACGTCCGGAGGCGTTTTGCTATTTTACGCACCTCTGTTATTTATCACGATGGTCGCGGTATTTTTCATCTTTTTATACTTAACTAAATTTGTTTCTCTGTCATCGATGTTAACAGGGATCTATACTGTTATATATAGTCTCTTTGTCCATGATAAGTATTTATTGATTGTCGTTACCCTGCTCACTATTTTTGTGATATACAGACACCGGGCGAACATTAAACGAATTATCAATAAAACAGAACCTAAAGTGAAATGGTTATAAACCTTCTCTTTTGACACAGAATAGCCTAATACGTTTATAATAGAGAAAATTCAAATGAAGAACAAAGGGGTGTTCTGTTATGAATATGACAATTAACGAAGACGCACTGAACTGGTATAAGGAAGAGCTCGATTTAGAAAGCGGAGACCAGGTTCGCTTTTTCGTCCGCTACGGCGGCTGCAGCAACGTTCAAAAGGGATTTTCCCTCGGAGTGGCGAAAGATGCCCCACAAGAGGCTGGAGCCACTGCAGAAGCCGGCGGCATCACCTTCTTTATTGAAGAAAGTGATCTTTGGTACTTCGATAACCACGACCTACTAGTCAGCTATTCAGCAGATGCTGATGAACCGGTTTTTGAATACCAATAAAAAAAGAACGCACATTATGTGCGCTCTTTTTTTATAAATGAAATCTGATAAGATGATCTGTCAGGTTTTCTTGCTCCAAAATATATTTTTGTGTCTCACCCAGCAGATCAAAGTGAGGAAATTCACTTTTTTTATGTATCCATTCTTTTTTTAAACCGTACGCCGCTCCCCACTGAATCAGCTTATCAATATCTGCACAGCCTGCTTTTGTCACAGTCTTTGCTTCCGGAAACCGGTCATCCAGCCAGTAATGTGTTAAAAATGCGATTTCTCCTCTTTTCACTGCTTGTTTCCACCGGTTGAGTTCCTCACGTTTCACACCAAACGCCATATCTCGTTCACTTCCCTATTTTTTGGCCTTTTCATATGCCTCGTGCCAATCAGGGAAAGCTTTACGAAACTGAATAGGCTTAAAGCTTTCTTTATCTACACAAATATGAGATGAGGTGGCTTTGATGGAAAGCTCACCGGCCGGATTATAAATGTGATAACCATAGACGGTTTTAAAACCGTTGTATTCCTCTATCCATGTATGCACAACCGCGGTTTCTCCGTAATGAAGCGGCTTTTTATAGGAAATATTGATATCAACGACTGGAGACAGAACGCCTCTCTTTTCCATGTCACTGTATAAAAAGCCTAAGTCCTTAATGAGGGCCGTTCTGCCGACCTCCATCCATATAAGATAATTTGCGTGATAAACAATCCCCATTTGATCTGTTTCTGCATAACGCACTTCTATTTCTTTTTTTGATACATGCAAGATTACTCTGCTCCCTTAACGTCAATTTAGCCCCATTTTACCATAATCAAATCAGAAAGAAAAAACCAGGTTTCCCTGGTTTTTATGAACGGTATCCGTTTTGTCTCGCTGCGGATTCGTCTTGAATTTCATTACGAAACGCTTCGATACTCTGTTCGCGTCTTTCATTTTTTTCTTTGATACGCTGTTTATCTTCTCCTGAAGCGAACTCCATTGACTCCTCTGCTTCTTCTATGTTTTCAATTGTGTTTTGAACCATATCCTGCAATTTTTCTACGTTATCAGAACGATCATCAGGATTAGGCTGCTGGTATTGATTTTGGTTCTTTGTCATTCGGATGTACCCCCTAGAAATAAACTTGATTCGGCGCTACTCGCCTTTTGTCTGCATGATGATCGGCTGCTGCCCTGAAGTATCATGCATTTTTTCCCCTTTATTGGCTTTATATTTTACAGGCTTTGTACCCAAGTGGCTGGGAGCATATTGAGGCTGACCGTTTTTCTTGTTGTTTCCCATGTTTATCCCTCCTCAACAGATAGGATTCTCAAAAGGAGGGGTAAACATGAATACAAATTAAAGGTTATTTTTGCTTAAATCGCTGTTCAAGCTTTTCCTCAAGCTGATTTAAATACTCCGTATTGGTCATCAGCTCTTTTTTGTTTTCCATGACGAGCTCATGAAAAGAACGCTTTCTCATCTTCTTCACTCTTCTCACCTCCGCATATTCTTTTATTTTTTCCAATTCTGAAAACTCGTAAGCATATCTGAACATAAAAAAACTGAATCTAATCAAGATCCAGTTTTTGTTCCATTTCTTTTTTTGTCATGGTGCCAATGTGTATGTCTTGAATAACACCTTTTTCATTTAAGATATACGTCGTTGGATATGACATCACGTTATAGTCAGCATTGATCCCTTGTTTATCAATCAGAATGGGAAACGTTAAATCATACGTTTCAGCAAATGCCCGGACCTGTTTCTCGCTTTTCTCAGCTGAAGTGAAATTTACCGCAACAACCGCAAGTTCGTCAGCGTGTTCTTTTTGCAGTTGTTCCATCGCCGGCATTTCCTGACGGCACGGTTTACACCAAGTCGCCCAAAAATTGAGCAGCACTTTTTTGCCTTTTGTGTCCTGTAAGGAACTTTTCTCTCCCGATAGCGTTCTCAAAGCAAAATCAGGTGCTTGCTGTCCCTCTTCAATCCCGACTTCTTTTTTGCTGTATGTTTGATACAAATTCCATCCCATATAACCGGCAAGCATGATAAGCAGGATACCTGCGAGCCATTTTTTCAGCATATGCCACCTCCGCAGCACACTTTGTCATAAAAAGAAGAGAAAGCAGAAATGCCTTCTCTTCCTATAGATTCATCAGGACTGCTTCATTTTTTCACGAAGCACCATTTGCAGGATGCCGCCATGGCGATAGTAATCAATTTCCACTTCACTATCAAAGCGGACGACTGCTTCAAATGTTGTTACATTACCGTCTTCATTGATTGCTCTTACTGTCACAAGGTCACGAGGGCGAACTGTTTCATCCACATCAACCTCGATAACTTCTTTACCTGTTAAACCGAGTGTTTCCGCATTTTCACCTTGTTTAAACTGAAGCGGCAGCACACCCATGAATACAAGGTTGCTTCTGTGAATTCTTTCAAAGCTTTCAGCAATTACCGTTCTGATGCCGAGAAGGTTTGTTCCTTTTGCAGCCCAGTCACGTGAAGATCCCATACCGTAGTCTTTTCCTGCCAATACGACAAGACCTGTTTTATCTTCTTTGTATCTCATGCACGCATCATAGATGGACGTTACTTCACCAGTCGGCCAGTACGTTGTAAATCCGCCTTCTGTACCCGGTGCGATTTGGTTTTTGATGCGGATGTTTGCAAATGTTCCTCTCATCATAACTTCATGGTTTCCGCGGCGGGAACCGTAGGAGTTAAAGTCACGAGGAGAAACGCCTTTTTCTTGCAAATACTTTCCGGCAGGCGTGTCTTTTCCGATTGCCCCCGCAGGAGAAATATGGTCAGTTGTGACTGAATCGCCGAATTTACCGACAACACGCAGACCTTTTAATGGCTCAACCTTACCTGGCTCAACAGACATTTCTTCGAAGAATGGCGGGTTTTGAATGTAAGTTGACTCGTTATCCCATTTATATAGGGCTTCATCTGTTGTTTCAATCTCGTTCCATCGCTTGTTGTCATCAAATACTGTTTCATACTCTTTGCGGAAGAGCTCAGGCGTAACAGTTTGCTTAACAAGTGAATTGATTTCGTCCATTGATGGCCAAATATCGTTAAAGTATACGTTTTGACCATCCTTGCCCACACCGATCGGATCAGTTTTCAAATTAATGTTTACCGTTCCAGCCAGCGCATATGCCACAACGAGCGGCGGAGAAGCAAGATAGTTACCTTTAACCAGCGGGTGAATACGCCCTTCAAAGTTACGGTTTCCGGAAAGGACAGATGTAATCAGAAGATCATTTTTCGCAACCGCTTCTTCGATTTCTGGTGAAAGCGGACCTGAGTTTCCGATACATGTTGTACATCCGTACCCAACGAGGTTAAAACCAAGCTCTTTCATGTATGGAAGAAGGCCTGAATTCACAAGATATCCTGTAACGACTTTAGAGCCCGGTGCAAGTGACGTTTTTACGTAATTAGGCACTTTAAGCCCTAACTCAACCGCTTTTTTCGCTACGAGTCCGGCGCCGATCAGAACGAACGGGTTGGATGTATTCGTACAGCTTGTGATCGCAGCAATGGCGATCGCACCCGTTTTCATAACTGTTTCTTCGCCGTTAAGGAGTTTAAACTTAATTTCTTTTTCTTCTTCTTCTGCATGTAAACCGAATCCTTGGTTACCCGCAGGGCTGACTAAATGCTTTTTAAACGTTTCCTGCATAGCAGAAAGCGGGATCAAATCCTGAGGGCGTTTTGGACCTGATAAGTTTGCTTCAATTTGAGACAGGTCAATTTCAACCACATCAGTAAATTGAGGGTCTTCCGCATCTGGAGTGTAGAACAAGCCATTGCTTCTGCAGTATGCTTCGACAACATCAATATGTTCAGGATCACGGCCTGTCAGGCGCAGATAGTTTAGCGCTTCTTCATCTACTGGGAAGAATCCGCATGTAGCACCGTATTCCGGAGCCATGTTCGCAATAGTTGCGCGATCTGCAAGCGGCAGTTCAGCAACTCCCGGTCCAAAGAATTCAACAAACTTGCCGACAACGCCTTTTTCACGCAGCACCTGTGTCACTTTTAACGCCAAGTCAGTAGCTGTTGTTCCGTTCGGAAGCTTGCCGACAAGTTTCGCACCGATTACCTCAGGAACTGGGAAGTAAGAAGGCTGTCCAAGCATTCCCGCTTCAGCTTCAATTCCGCCGACACCCCAGCCAAGAACGCCGATACCGTTAATCATTGTGGTATGTGAGTCTGTTCCGACAAGCGTATCAGGATACGTTACAAGTTCACCGTCTTCTTCAATGGCATGGACGACACTTGCCAGGAACTCTAAGTTTACTTGGTGCACGATACCTGTTGCAGGCGGCACTGCCTGATAGTTATTAAACGCTTTCTTTGCCCAGCTTAAAAATTTGTAGCGTTCTGCATTTCTTTCGAATTCCAAGTCCATATTAATAGCTAACGCATCTTCTGTGCCCGCTTTATCAACCTGTACAGAGTGGTCGATAACGAGATCAACAGGAATTTCAGGGTTAATTTTATCAGGATCTCCGCCGACAGCTGCCATCGCTTTACGCAGTGAAGCAAGGTCTACTACTGCCGGAACCCCTGTGAAGTCTTGTAAAATAACACGAGACGGTTTAAACGGAACGTCGATTTCCTTTAATTCGGCAGTTCCCCACTTTGCCAAATTTTCTACGTGTTCTTTTTTGATGACGAATCCGTCAACTTGACGCAATACTGATTCTAAAAGAACTTTGATAGAATAAGGAAGCTTCGAAACCTTCCCGATTCCTGAATCTTCTAACGCCTTTAAAGAGTAGTAATGATATGTTTTCCCATTAGTAGTAAACGTTTTTCTCGCTTGGAAAACGTCTTTTGCTGCAGTTTTTTGCTCGTTTGCCATTCTCCAAAATCCCCCTTCAGATCAGATCATTCTCAGATGAAGTAAATTCCATCACAATTTTCTCACAATTTCATATTAAAACAAAATCATACATAAGTAAATATCAATGTTTTTATTAAATACAATAAGTTCGGCTTATCGGACAAATGTACCGGTAATTATTACTGTTTATGCTCTCTCATATAACGCAACAAAAGGAGACATATTATGATTGAGGTGATAATGATGGTCAAAAGAAAAGCGAATCACGTCATTAACGGAATGAATGACGCGAAAAGCCAAGGCAAAGGCGCCGGCTACGTCGAAAACGACCAGCTTGTACTGACTGAAGCTGAACGCCAAAATAATAAAAAAAGAAAAACCAATCAATAACACCGGACTCTTTTTAAGGAGGTTCTCATTTTATGACCAATAAAAATACAAGTAAAGATATGCATAAAAACGCCCCTAAAGGACACAATCCGGGTCAGCCGGAGCCTCTCAGCGGTAGCAAAAAAGTGAAAAACCGAAACCACACAAGACAGAAGCACAACTCAAGCCATGATATGTAAGAAAAGCAGACCTTAGTGTCTGTTTTTTTATGCGTTCACCCATTTCTGATATTCTGCATATGATGTAAAGCAAGGTTGATATGTGGAGGAATGCTTCCATGACCCATTCAAAACGTAATGACGCTAATGATTTCGATAGTATGGATGAATGGCTTCGGCAATTTTTTGAAGACCCCTTCGCCTGGTACGACGAAACATTGCCTATTGATTTATATGAAACAAGTCGGCAGTATATTATTGAAGCAGATCTGACTTTTTTACAGCCGACACAAGTAACGGTTACTCTGTCTGGCTGCGAGTTCATCTTAACAGTCAAATCGTCAGGGCAGACTTTTGAAAAACAAATGATGCTTCCTTTTTATTTTAATGACAAAACCATTCAAACCGAATGCGAAAATCAAATACTCACAGTTGCCGTCAATAAAGAAACAGAAGATGGTTCTTCTTTTTCTCTTCAATTTCCTCTCAGCTAACATAAAAAGTCACTTTCATCCCCTATTATGAAAGTGACTTTTTTCCGTCCATTTATCGTCAAATACCCTCTAGTGACTCTCCCATGGCCAAATAGCAGATTCACTATACAATAGAATATGATCTACTATCTCTTTTGACTAGACGTCTATCATTTCTTTCTATTCTTTTTTTACTGTGTTCTTCTAATCTCTCTTCGTATACAATATGGTTAGAATAAGGGGGGAATGGTTGATGCTGGAAGGCTGGTTTTTGTGGTTTATTCTGTTTTGGGTGATCATGATGGTTGCCTTATTATCAATCGGCGGTTTTTTTATGTTTCGAAAGTTTTTAAAGCGTTTACCGAAAGAAGACGGCAGGTCAGAGCTTGATTGGCAGGATTACTATATCGAAAACAGCATGCATTTGTGGAGCAATGAAAACAAACAATTTCTTAATGAATTGGTTTCGCCGGTTCCGGAGCTGTTCAGAGATGCAGCAAAAGCCAAAATCGCAGGTAAAATCGGTGAGCTTGCATTAGAAGAAAAGGTATCAAAGATTGATCAGCAACTGATGATCAGAGGCTATATTCTCGCAACTCCTAAAAGAGACCACACCTTCTTAAAAAGACATCTGCAGGACAAAAAAATCGATCTCGAACCTTATCAGACCCTTCTCAAATAAAAAACCTTTCCTGATAGAAGGAAAGGTTTTTTAATTCATTTGAATATTAGCTGACTGCAGCTCGTTATGAAGTTTTCGATATGATAAATACATGGCGATTCTCCACGGCACAATCATACCGAAAGCCAGAATCCAAAACATTCCGCTCAGTGCGCCGTAATCAATTGATGTGCTCAAAATCGATTTCATCGCGATTCTGATCACCAAAAGACCGACTAATATAAATACAAATGCTTTAGAGCGTTTCATGTAAATTTCATTATTTTTAATTTCAAACTTAGAAGTTTTGATGAGAAAAATAGAAAAAATCACGCCTAAAGTGATTGATTCTAAAAACTCTGCACCAGTGACCCAAAATACCGGAAATAAAAACATTAACGCTCCCGTACTCATAAAAATCGGCGGAAGAATGATTTTTTTCGGTGAAACGGGCTTGTCAGAGGACTTTATTCTGACCACCATCACAGCTACAGCCATTAACACAGCAATAATCGATGAAACTATAATCATCATACTTATCATTCCTTTGTTTCTAGGAGTGTTGATACTATATACTATACTCCAAAACAATAAAAAAAACCATTTTGAAAAGAAATGACGTTAATATCCCATAACGCGGCTGACAGCCTCTAACACTTTTGTTTCTTCGAACGGCTTGACAATAAAGTCCTTTGCCCCCAGCTCAATCGCTTCCGTTACAATTCTTTGCTGGCGCATGGCGGTGCACATGATGACCTTCGCTTTAGGATCGAAGGTTAAAATATCACGAAGCGCCTTAATGCCGTTTTTCACTGGCATTGTAATATCCATTGTCACGATGTCCGGCCGCAGTTTTTTATACAGGTCCGCTGCTTGCTCACCGTCCGCCGCTTCGCCTGCGATTATGTAATTTGCCTCTTCCAAGATCTCTCTGATTTTCACCCTCATGAACTTGGCGTCGTCTACAACTAAAACTCTTGTCATATTCCCCTCCAACAATCGATTTCCACAGATAATAGTCTTATTGTACCAAAAACAAAAGGACTAGTAGTAGTACGAAAGTAATTTACCGTCAAAAACCAGTGAATCCTCCAAAAAGGTCCGACAGCAAAATAATGATCAGGCTCATCCAATTAAAGAATAACAGCACACCAATCACAATCATCAAAACGCCGCCTGCTTTCATGATCAAAAGCTGGTTCTTTCTTATCCACTTCAGTTTTGTGATAAAGAAAGACAATAAGAGAAACGGAACAGCAAAACCGAGTACATATAACATCATGTACGGCACCGCTGAGCCTGGATTTGTGCTTGCAAGTGTGATAACAGCAGCTAATATCGGACCGGTACATGGCGTCCATCCCGCCGCAAATGCCATTCCAATTAAGATGGAACCTAAAAACCCGCTTGGTTTATGCTTAAAGTGGATTCTCCGCTCTTTCATCATAGCCTCAGGCCGGAACACGCCGAGCGTAATGAAACCGAACAAAATAATAAGCAACGCTCCAATTTGCCGAATTGCATCGTGATAATCCCTAAACAGGCTGCCAACAAAAGATGTTCCATAGCCTAAAGCGATAAAAATGACTGAAAAGCCAAGCAAAAAACACAAAGTATGAAACAAGCTTCTTTTCTGCAGCAGCAGCTTTTCTGTTTTTACATTATCCATGCTGACCCCTGTAATATATGACAAGAAAGCTGGGTAAAGCGGCAGGCAGCAAGGCGAAATAAAGGATAAAAATCCCGCTCCGAATGTCAAAAAATAATTCACGTCTCCCATGTCATCATCCCTTCATGATTTGACATTCCTTC
>NZ_JAVAXX010000155.1:0-15195 GCF_042709275.1 Bacillus sp. LR_5
GAATCAATTTCGTTTAAAAGAAATTTATATTGACGGCACTCCTTCTGAGGATTGTTTGATTCAAAAGGAAGTAACATATATGTTAAGCCGTAAAGAAGTGTTTGAGGTTCATCTGAACAAGAGAGGCAGGATAAGCTTTTTATACGAAACGCAAGACGGCATGGAACAGTATAAAATTAAGGTGTCACTGCCGGAAAAAAAACTGAGCTTTCAGTGGTTTGCATGGGATGGTTCTTCCTATGTGTGTATGAATACGCAAAATTGGCTGACAAAGCAAATATTTTTCCGGTTTTTAAAAAGTACATATTTCTTTAAAGGGAAAAAACAAAAGATGTTTTTAGCTGAAGGAAAAATGAAAACGAAAGATAAAAACAGAGGCTGAAAGTCACTTTTACACGTTTTTCTTTTCTCATTGCATCATCTACAATACATATAACCGCAAGGAGAGGAGGAATCGCATGTTCAATCAGGTCATGCTTGTCGGACGTCTTACAAAAGATCCTGAGCTTCGCTACACTTCCGCCGGTGCGGCAGTCGCACATGTTACGCTCGCGGTAAATCGCAGCTTCAAAAATGCTTCAGGTGAAATCGAGGCCGACTACGTCAATTGCACACTTTGGAGAAAAACAGCTGAAAACACGGCGTTGTATTGCCAAAAAGGTTCTCTCGTCGGCGTAAGCGGGCGGATTCAGACAAGAAGCTATGAAAACGCAGAAGGCGTTACCGTATATGTAACGGAAGTGTTGGCTGACACTGTTCGTTTTATGGACCCTAAACCCCGGGAAAAAGCTGCCGATTGACATCCCCCTGATCCTCCCGTTTTCTATCCATTCATATAATCCGGATCTCCGCATCATCCCCTCAAAATTGACCAGTCGACCAGACTGGTTCTTTCTATTGTTTCATTTAGGAAAAATTGGTTCTTATGATGCATTTTTGCTTAAATTCACTTAATAATGTTGAATGAAATTGAATAAAAACTTATAATTGCTTAAAGATGATTGATAAGAAAAGGAATGAGGGCGTGTACCAAGAAGAAAGATTAGTAGCGATTTTGGATTTTTTAAAACAGCATAACCGAATTACAACGGAGCAGATCTGTACGCTTCTTCAGGTGTCAAGGGATACAGCGAGACGGGATCTTGTGAAGCTGGAGGAACAGAATGCCATCATCCGTACAAGGGGCGGTGCCATTTTGCCGACTGTGCATCAGAAAATTCAAAGTTACTCTGGCCGCCTGAAAACAGTGTCCGAGGAAAAAAACAAGATCGGCAGGCTTGCCGCATCGCTCATTCATGATGGTGACCGGGTGATTTTAGACGCTTCTACAACCGTTCAGGCATGTGCAAAGCATTTGAATGCGGATGATTGTACGGTGATCACCAACTCGATTAATCTCGCGGAAGTGCTGTCCGATAAAGAGGGAATTGAAATCTATCTGCTCGGAGGCAAGCTGGAAAAGGAACACCGCTTTCTGTACGGCGCCTCTGTGATTGAAAAGCTCTCAAGCTACCACGTCGATAAAGCGCTGATCGGTGTGGTCGGCATTTCCGAACATGGCATTACAATTGCGCATGAAGAGGATGGTATGGTGAAGCGAAAAATGATCCAGCAGGCAAAGCAGGTGATCGCGCTTGCAGATCATTCGAAGCTGGGGAGCACCAGTTTTTATCAGTATGCGGAGCTGAGTGAAATCGATCTCTTGATCACAGACAAGCTGCCGAATCAGGCGTTTTGTGACTTGCTTGACCGTAATGGTGTGGAACTTCTCGTGACAGAGCAGGATGAAGGAAAGGGCTGACAAACTTGAAATTGATTGCGATTGACTTAGATGGAACCTTACTCAACAGCAAGCATCAGGTAAGCTTGGAAAATGAAAACGCGCTGCGGCAGGCGCAGCGGGACGGCATTGAAGTGGTGGTGTCAACTGGGCGCGCTCATTTTGACGTCATGTCAATTTTTGAACCGCTGGGGATCAAAACGTGGGTCATCAGCGCAAACGGCGCCGTCATTCACGATCCCGATGGCAGGCTTTATCATCACGAAACGATTGATAAGAAGCGGGCATATGATATTCTCTCATGGCTTGAGTCGGAAAACTATTATTACGAGGTATTCACAGGTTCAGCCATATATACGCCGCAAAACGGCAAGGAGCTTCTTGAGGTTGAGCTGGACAGATTCAGAAGCGCGAATCCGGAAGCAGATCTTTCTGTCCTTATGCAGGCGGCCGAGGTGCAATACAGCCAATCCGGCTTCGCTTATATTGGCTCGTTTCAAGAGCTGTTTGAGGCTGATCAGGAGATCGACTTTTATAATATTCTCGGTTTTTCTTTCTTCAAGGAGAAGCTCGAGGCAGGCTGGAAAAAATATGAGCATGCCGAAGATTTGACGCTTGTCAGTTCTGCTGAGCACAACTTTGAGCTATCTTCCCGCAAAGCTTCCAAGGGGCAGGCGCTGAAGAGGCTTGCGGAACGGCTGAATATCCCGATCGCAGAAACCGCGGCTGTCGGTGACAGCTTAAATGACAAATCGATGCTGGAGGCGGCGGGAAAAGGTGTAGCGATGGGCAATGCGCGGGAAGATATCAAAGCGATGGCCGATGCTGTCACCTTGACCAATGACGAACACGGTGTCGCACATATGATTAAACATTTACTGTAGGTTTATATGCTGCATCAAAAGCGCATCCTGTTGATAACCGGCGTAACGGATTCCTTGGAAATTCGGCGTGACGGATATGAACGGAAAAAAGCTGGCTCTTTCAAAAGAGCCAGCTTTTTTATAGTCATTCTCATCGCGCTGAGGCGCTTAATGTAAACAATTCTTCGAGTTCCTGTGTGGAAAGCTCGGTAATCCAGTTTTCACTTTGGATAATTTGGTCGTTCAGGGTTTGTTTCGATTCGAGCATAACATCAATTTTTTCTTCGATTGTTCCCGTTGTAATCATTTTATGAACGTGGACAAAGCGCTCCTGGCCAATGCGGTATGCCCGGTCAGTGGCCTGATTTTCAACGGCTGGGTTCCACCATCTGTCATAATGGATGACGTGATTGGCGGCGGTCAAATTAAGCCCGGTGCCTCCAGCTTTGAGTGAAAGAATGAGTGTCGGGTATTCTTTCTTCTGAAATTTCTCAACGAGTGTATCCCGCTCTTGCTTGGAGAGACTCCCGTTTAAAAATTTCACAGGTTCGCCGAACGTTTTTTCAAGCAGCCTTTTCATCATGTTCCCCATCTGAATGTATTGCGTGAAAATAAGGCAGCTTTCGTTTTGGACGCGGATCGCTGTCATGAGTTCCAGCAATTTCTCGAGCTTGACTGATCTGCCAGCCAGCAGCTCGGTTTGATCCTCTTTTAAATAGAGCGCGGGGTGATCGCATATTTGCTTGAGACGTCCGAGCATGCTGAGGATCAACGCTTTTCTCTGCATGCCGGTCAGTGACGTCATATGGTCAAATGTGTCTTTGACAAGCTGCTCATAAAGTGACGCCTGTTCGGCTGACAGCGGGATAAATTCTTTTTCTTCCAGCTTCTCAGGAAGATTAAGCGCGACCTCTTCATCACGTTTCGTCCGCCGCAGAAGGAATGGGCGGATTAACTGCTGAAGCTGTCCGATTCTCTTTTCGTCCCGGTCTTTTTCAATCGGCAGCACATAGCGTTTATGGAAGCCCGTCAGACTGCCGAGGTAGCCTTTATTCATGAAGTCAAAAATGGACCATAGTTCAGTTAAGCGATTTTCCATTGGCGTGCCGCTCAGCGCGATATGGTGAAGCCCTTTCAGCTTTCTGATTGCACGTGATTGCTTCGTATGCGCGTTTTTAATATTTTGCGCTTCATCAAGGCAGATTGTGTTCCATGTCACAGAAGACATCTCTTCCGAATCGGCATGCGACAATCCGTATGAAGTGAGTACCACATCTGCGTTTTCGTAATGCGCGGCGAAATCATCACCTTTTGGACGGCGCGGCCCATAATGGAGCGCGACAGACAGGTCAGGTGCAAAGGTTTGAAGCTCCCGCTGCCAGTTGCCGAGTACGGATGTCGGCGCGATAATCAAATTCGGCGTTTTTTGCCGGCCGCTTTCCTTCACGTGTAGGAAATAGGCGATCATTTGAATCGTTTTCCCAAGACCCATATCGTCAGCCAGACAGGCGCCAAAACCGCTTTCTCGCAGAAACAGCAGCCAGTTCATGCCGTATTTCTGATAGGGGCGGAGAGTTCCTTGGAAAGAAGGGCTGACTTCGTGCTCCGGCAGATTTTCCGCGGCCGTAAGCTTTCGAATCAGTGACCTGAGCTGTTTGGACAGATCAAATTGAATGCCGGCAAAAGCGGATGTATCAATCAGATCTGAATCTTCAAGCCCGCCTTCCCCCTGATCCATTAGTTCGCGCGCCAGAATATCAGACATGTGGAGTCCTTCCGATTCCGCTTTTTCCATCAGGCGTTTCATTTGTTTGATAAACTGCGGATCGATTTTTACCCATTGCCCGCGTATATTAACGAGGCGCCTGTTGCTGGCGACAAGCTCATTAAATTCAGCCTCAGTCAGCTCAATTCCATTTGTCGCAAACCGCCAGTTGAAATCAAGCAGCGCATTCATGCCGACAAATGACTCGCCGCGCGGGGCGGACGATACCTTTGCCTTCAGCATCATGTTGCTGTCTCTGACAATCTGCCACCAGGATGGCAGGAGAATTTCAACCCCCATATCGACAAGCGTCTCACTTGCTTCTGACAGGAAGATCCAGGCTTCTTCCTCTGAAATCAGCGTTGTCCCAGAATCAAATGACAGCCACGGAACCGTTCTGTGAAAGCGATCCTGCTCACGTGCGATTTTATCGCTGTACGCCTGCCACGATTTCTTAAGGCTCTTCAGCCCGTCAAAGAATTCAACAGCGCCGCTCTTTTTATCGCGTAAAAACATCTCGATTTTCCAATCGTCTCCGTCAAAGTCTGGCTCATTTAAGCGCAGGCCGACTGTAAATGGAGATTGATCGTCAATCCAGCCGATCCCTTCAAGAAAATCCTCTTCATCGAGAAAATGTCCGCGGAATGTCGTGACCGCAGGCGATTTCTCCTTAATGTGTTCCCATTTCTCCCGCAGGTCATCGTCGTATTGGATGTAGTCCTGCACTGCAGCGGAAAACCAATCCGCAGTAAAGCCATCTAGTATCTTGTCGCGGTCCTTCCAGCGAAAAACACCGTTTGTCCATGCTTCATAGTCAGGCAGAAAATCGCCGTCTGCGATAAATTCATAGATGGTCGATGCCGCCTCGATCAGCGGCTCCGTTTCTTCTGTAAGCTGCACGGAGCTGAATGAGTTGAACGAGTTTTTGCCGAGAAGCTCTACAGTCATCCATGGAGAAAGCAAAACAGCGGTTGTCCCGATGAAGCTGACATCCTCAAGAAAGGTTCCGTAAAATGAGGATTCATGCCATTGGAACAAATGCCTTTTCATATGGCTGTAGGGAAGGGGCTGTTCATTCTCATCAAAGGCTGAGAGCGTAAATGAACCATCTTCCATTTGTTCGACGTGGATGAGAATTTCTTTAAGACTCGCCATCAATCAACTTTCCTTTCTGCAGTTCTTCTTGAAGCGCGCGCAGACGCTTGTAATGCGAGCTCAGCTGCTGAATATATCGCTCCCACACCTTCAGTTTCTTCGCTTTTCTGTACAGGGTGCGCAGTTTTTTCAAATACCGTGCAGCTTCCTTGTACGAGCTGCGGTTCTTCTGATCGATAAAAAAGGCCACTTCTCTGTGGTAAGCCGGGATAAGCGCCTCCGGATCGCTCGCTGCAATTTCCTTCAGCATCATTTTATCCATTTCATAGATGGAAAAGCCGACAAGGCTGTGAATTTCGATCCACTCGGCATACCGTTTTTTCTCATATAAGTGATGGCTGTATTCTGTGAACGTATACGGCAGACAGCCCGAAGCATAGCGTTCAAACAGCGATTGGTCATTGGTTTGCTTCACATAGGCATTCAGCAGAAGGAACAATTCGCTGATCACGTCGCGAATCTCTTTAAACGGCTTATCCAGTTTCGTATAACCCATCGCAATCGGTTCAATCCGCTGGTACCATGTTTTCAGCCGTTTCCAATCCTTCTTGGCAGTGATTTCACTCAGCCACTGAAACGTATACGGCAGCGCTTCCGGCGGGAATTCATCAGCTTCCGCAAAAATAACGTCATCATTCTTCTGCAAGAATTCCAAGTGCAGGCGCCCGAATTGCAATTCAGGAGAAAAACGCCGTCCGGCTTCTTTTTTCAAAATCTCCTGTTCGCGCGCCACCCATTTTGGCCGCGACAGCAGCGCACTCCAAATTTCACTGAAGATGCGGATGCGTTCATATTGAAAAATATCTTCTTTCAACAGCAAATGTCGGATAACTTCCGGTGTTTTTTCCAAAAACGGATCAAGCGCAAATGACAGCGCATATGTTTTTAATTTATCAATAGAGCTGTAGATTGTATCCATCAGCTGTTCAACATACGGATTGAGGGAATAAAAGTCTTGCTCGGGGTTCAGCTTGCCCGCTTCAATCAATGTGAACATCCGAAGCCAAACCGCAATCGCGGAATGAATTTGGTACAGGCTTTTCAGCTCCGGCTTGTTCGGCGCATGCTTTTTTAATGCGGACAGGTAGCCGTAATAGAGGCCCTGCATGTTTTGGCTGCTTTCCGGCGTGCGCGCCTGCCAGAGAGAGAACTCTGAATCAAAAAAAGCGAGCCAGCTTGAAAGCGATTCTTCATTAGGCAGCACCTTTTCCTGGAATTGGCGGCGGACGAGCTCTTTGCTTTCCTCAAGCTTTTCCCTCTCAAGCCAATACTCTGTAAAAGTACCCACCCGCTCAAACATTGCATATACATATAAAAACACAGCCAGCATATGGCGGCAGATTCTTCCAGACGGACATGAACAGCCGCTTTTGACTATGACAAACAAGTTCAATGTGACCCGCACAGGGACAACATCCTGCACAAAAGCCGTAACTTCCGTCGGACTCACTGCTTGTAAACGATAGACTGAATCCTGCCGATATAAAATAAGGGCTTTTTTGATCAGCTGAACATTTTCCTCATTGTAGGGAAGGAGTTCTTTCAACTGTTCGGCAGATGCCAGCACATCGTCTTTGGAAATCATATTCTGAAGCATGATTATCGCTCCTAACCGAGTCACGTAATAAAAAGATCCAATTTCTCTATTATATCGCAACACATCGGCCTGAAAAAGTTTTTCCTAAAAAAGGACATAAAAAATGGGATGTGTCGAATGATGTATTAGAGATTGCAAATTGATAACCGGCATCATATAATAATCGTGTTTTCAACTTAATGGAAGCTGAAAGGAACAAAAAAGATGAGTGAAAAGAAATTGAATCAAGAAGAATTTCTGAAAATTTTGATGCATGCACATGAAATTGGTGAGCGGTCATCTGAAATGACGACGAAGGAAATGCTTGAAAATTTGATTTCTCATATTAAAAATGGATATGCAACATAAGAATCCCGCACGCCTTTTGCGGGATTTTTTTAATGCGTGAATACGTGACTGCCTGAATAGGAGAAAAAGAGTAAGCTTTGTCAAAACAGTAAATAGAGCGCTTACATAAAGAATCGCCACATAACGTTTTGTAAAAAAATGTCGAATTATGTCACGTGAAAAGCTGGAGAAATGCGGTTTCTACGTTGTATAATCGTAGATGGAAAAGGATGTTATAAGAGATTTGGAGGTATCATGGGAGAATCTACTAGCTTAAAAGAGATATTATCAACGTTAACAAAACGCATACTTTTGATTATGATTGTAACCGCAGCGGCCACTGCTGCCGGCGGACTCATCAGTTTCTTCGCACTTACACCCATCTATGAAAATTCAACTCAGATTCTGGTCAATCAATCGAAAAACAACCAAAAAGAAGTCCAATTTAACGATGTTCAAACCAATCTACAGTTAATCAATACGTATAACGTCATCATTAAGAGCCCTGCCATCTTAGACGAAGTCATTAAAGAGATGGGCCTGTCGATGACATCTCAGGAACTGAATGACAAAATTACCGTATCCAGCGAGCAGGACTCCCAAGTGGTTAACATATCAGTCAAGGATGAAAACGCGGAAACAGCGGCTCATATTGCCAATACCATCGCATCTGTCTTTAAAACCAAAATCACATCCATTATGAATGTTGACAATGTCAGTATTCTGTCAAAAGCCGAGGTTTCAGACCATCCGTCACCTGTATCGCCAAAGCCGCTTCTTAACATTGCCATCGCGTTTGCGGCGGGATTGGCGGGAAGCATCGGTCTGGCCTTCCTGCTTGAGCATTTAGATAATACGATCAAATCGGAAGAGCAGCTCGAATCCTTGCTGGACATACCGGTTTTAGGGACGGTTTCCACGATTGCGAATGAGCAGAAAACAGCGAAGAGCCTACACGGTATCCAATCTGAAAAAGCGGGGAGTGGACATTTTGGCGCTTAGAAAAAGCAGAGGCTCTTGGATACGCAGAAATGTCATTGCGATGACAGAGCCGAAATCCTTGAACTCTGAACAATATAGAACGATTCGTACGAATATCGAATTTGCTTCAGTGGACCGCCAAATGAAATCAGTGATGATCACATCGGCCTGTCCCGGAGAAGGAAAATCAACGACGGCCGCTAACCTGGCTGTCGTATTTGCCCAGCAGGGAAAAAAAGTGCTTCTAATTGATGCCGATTTGCGAAAACCAACAGTACATACGGCCTTTCATCTTGAAAATATGATTGGCTTAACAACTGTTTTATTAAAGAAAAGCTCACTGGAGCAGGCTGTACAAGCCTCAAATGCAACACATCTTGACGTGCTGACGAGCGGCCCGATCCCGCCAAACCCTGCTGAGCTTCTCTCCTCGAAGTGGATGAACGAGCTTGCAGACGAAGTGTGTGCGGCATATGATATGGTCATTTTTGATACGCCGCCTATTCTTGCTGTAGCGGATGCGCAAATTTTAGGCAACGTGGCAGACGGGTCTGTTTTGGTTATCTCAAGCGGGAAAACAGAAAAGGAACAAGCCGCAAAAGCGAAAGAGGCACTTGAATCGTGCAAAAGCAAGCTCCTTGGGGCGATTATGAACGGCAAAAAGCTTTCGAAGCACTCTGAATACGGATATTACGGAAACAAGGAAAATTTCATACAAAATAAATAACGTGCAGCTTGCCCGTTATTTATTTTTGCGAAAAAAAGGAGGCTAAGACATGATAGATATCCACTGTCACATTCTTCCGGCAATGGATGACGGGGCAAGCGATTCAGCCGACAGTATAGAAATGGCAAGGGCTGCTGTTTATCAGGGAATCCGGGCCATCATTGCGACACCGCATCATAAGAACGGTGTGTATGAAAACGGTCAAGCCGCAGTCAGAGAAGCGGCAGATCAGTTAAACAAACGTTTAATCAAAGAAGACATCCCTATAACCGTGCTTCCGGGGCAGGAAATCAGAATCTATGGCGATTTGGAACGGGATCTTGCTGAACAGCAGCTGCTTACACTGAACGATACTAAATACATTCTGATTGAGTTTCCGTTTGATCAGGTTCCCCGATATGCGGAGCAGCTTTTTTATGATTTGCAGCTGAAAGGATATATTCCGGTTATCGCCCATCCTGAACGAAACAGGGAAATTCGCGAAAACCCGTCCTTGCTGTATCATCTTGTGGAAAAAGGAGCGGCATCTCAAGTGACTTCAGGAAGTCTTGCGGGTACTTTCGGAAAACAGATGAAAGCATTTTCTCTCCGGCTGGCTGAAGCCAATTTGATTCATTTCGTAGCATCAGATGCTCATAATCTGAAAACAAGAGACTTTCATTACCAGGAAGCCTTTCATGTTCTTAAGAAAGAATTTGGTCCGGAATTCCCTTATATGCTGACGGAAAATGCCGAGCTTCTCCTTCAGAATCAGACGATCTACAGGCAGCCTCCGCAGCCGCTCAAAAGAAGAAAATTATTTGGGCTCTTTTAAACAGCCGGTTCTCATTTCACCACTTTCTTTCTGAGAGCGATATAATAGTATACTGTATGATTGAATCACATTTCAGAAATCTGTACAGGCTGTACCCGACAGGCTATGCGGGAGATCATCCGCATTCATGATAGGATGTTCTCATACGATAATACGAAAGCTGCAAAGCAGCAATTTAACTGTTGGAGGGAAACAATGAATATAACAGTCATCGGAACAGGCTATGTCGGTCTTGTGACAGGTGTTTCTCTTTCTGAGATTGGACATCATGTAACCTGCATTGATATTGACGCTCACAAGATTGATGAAATGAGAAAAGGCATTTCCCCCATATTTGAACCGGGTCTTGAAGAGCTGATGAGAAAAAATACAGCTGATGGACGGCTGAACTTTGAAACGAGCTATGAGAACGGCTTGGCACAGGCAGACATTATTTTTATAGCGGTCGGCACACCGCAGAAAAGCGATGGGCACGCGAACCTGGAGCATATTACAGATGCAGCCAAACGCATCGCCCGGCATGTCAAACGGGATACCATTGTGGTAACGAAAAGCACAGTGCCCGTCGGAACAAATGATTTGATTGATGGGCTAATCACTGAACATCTTGCAGAGCCTGTGAGCATTTCGGTCGCATCCAATCCTGAATTTTTACGTGAAGGATCGGCGATCTATGACACGTTTTATGGCGATAGAATCGTGATCGGAACGGCGGATCAGAAAACAGCCAAGACGCTTGAGGAGCTTTTCCGTCCGTTTCAAATCCCGATTTATCAAACAGATATCAGAAGCGCCGAGATGATCAAATATGCCTCAAATGCTTTTCTGGCTACTAAGATCAGTTTTATAAATGAAATTTCAAATATATGTGAAAAGGTTGGCGCCGATATTGAAGCAGTCGCGTACGGCATGGGACAGGATAAGCGGATCGGGAGCCAGTTTTTAAAAGCCGGCATAGGCTACGGCGGCTCTTGTTTTCCGAAGGACACAAACGCTCTCGTGCAAATTGCCGGCAATGTCGCGCATGATTTTGAACTGCTGAAATCGGTCATCAAAGTCAACAACAATCAGCAGGCGATGCTGGTTGATAAAGCGCTGAACAGGCTCGGCGGGGTGACGGGAAAAACGATTGCCCTTTTAGGGCTGTCATTTAAACCGAATACGGATGATATGAGGGAAGCGCCGTCGATTGTCATTGCAGACCGTCTCGCTGCGCTCGAAGCCCATATTATAGCCTACGATCCCATTGCCGCCAGCCATGCGAAGCATGTTCTCCCGCAAGCTGTTGAATATAAAGAGACGATCGAGGAAGCAGTCAAAGGCTCCGACGCCGTCATGATTTTAACCGACTGGGCCAACATTAAACAATTCCCGTTAGCGGCCTATCAGAACTTGATGAAAACGCCGCTCATCTTTGACGGCAGAAACTGCTACACATTGGATGAAGCAGCTGAGGCAGGAGTGGAGTATTACTCTGTGGGACGGAAGGCGGTTGTTCCGTCAGGTGCAATTCAATAGTTGGAAAAGAGAAAACTGGCTGGAAGCCAGTTTTTTTCTTTTCTACTACGGTTTAAAGTGAAAAAACAAAATATGCTCTTACGACAAGAGACAGATCATCAACATCTGTCTCTTTCAAGTGTCTTTATAACTATGACTTTAGGTGTTTTCATCTTATAAAACGCTTTCGTTGGCTGTATAACGAACAAAAACAAGATTATAGACCTACACATTGCGAGCATTATACGTCGAAATTAAGCCGTTTACCCTATTTAAGCCGCCTTCTGGCTATTTTAAAATATAATATATGGAAATAAAGTATGGAAAAGTCTATCTTCATCAGCCCCTCCATACGACTTTTTGAGTATTAAGAGGTGAATCAGATGGGTTATGAAAGTATGTTAGCGGATATCAAAAGTTCGCTCAACGGAAAAATTTCCGACGTAGAAGACAAGATCGAAAAGCTGAAAAAAGCAAAAAAGGACATAGACACACTGCAAGAAGAGGCAATTACTGAAATCAAAGACATTGTGAAACCGGAATTAGGCAAGCACTGGACGGGAACAAAAGCGGATGATTTCGACAAGGGCAGAGAAAACGCAAAATCGGAAGCATCCAAGATTGTGAATGATAAATATAACGAGTATATGGCTTCGATTCAAAGCAAAATATTTTGGCTTGAAACAGAGAAATTCGAGCTGAATTTGACAAAAAGCGCAGCGAATGCCGCAGGCGACCTTCTTGCTAAAGGAGAAGAGTTCGTGGAAGAAGCGGGAAGACAAATTAGTAAACTAAAATGGTGGTGATCTTTTTTTATGTCAGAAATTAAGCTGAAGTACGACACAGTCATCAAAACATTGGATTCTGTCAAAGACGCGCTGGCTGACGTATCAATCGGCGCAGCAGGATCAAATGGAAAAAACAGCCTCGATTACACGAAAAAATATCATGAGCGTGAGGAGAACATCAAAACCATGCTCGGAGATTATAAAAAAGCGGTGCAGAAAAATATCGAGGATACGAAGGATAACGTAGATTCACTCAAAGAGCAGGACGAGGCGATAGCGGTAAAATAGAAAAGAAAGGGCAGTGTGATGAGCAAAGTATTTGAATCTAAATCTTTAATCGAAGAAGCGAAGAGCAGAAAAAAGCAATATGAGACGCTTGAGGAGCAGCTGGATACGCTGAAAAAAGCATTTCAGGAAGTGGCGGATTTAGGCGACAATTTTAAAGGAAAAGGCGCGGACAATATTAAAGATTTCTTTCAGGGACAGGCGGAAATCGTCGAAAGCTGGCTGACGCTTGTTTCTGCTCAAATTGCGTTTTTAAATGGCATTTCAGGCGACATTAAAGATCAAGAACTGAATGATTCATATGTGGAAACTTCTTTTTTGGATCATGAGCTGCCCAATGGAGACTTGAAAGCCTCAGAGATTGTCACCGCTCATAAAGAGGAAATCGATTCCATTTTGTCAGGAATCAGCGATATTATTGATCTCGACATGTACACGCTTGACGACTATGCCGATAAGATGGGCGATGCCCAAAAAATCAGACGTGACACGATCACAGCAGTCGATAAGCTTGACGAGTCTCTGACAACTGAATATCAAAATTTAGAATCTCTGGACAACGCAGTGCTCAGCAAATATTCCGTTCTCATGCAGGCCACCAGTAACGGGAAAAGCGCATCCCCTATGTACTATGACAAAAAAGCATTCCACAGCAATGAAGTCTACAAAAGCGTCATTGAAGTAGAAAAACAGGGAACAACATATATCGATGCAAAAAAACAGCAAGCAGAAGCAAGACGGCTTCAGGAAAAGGCTGAAGAAGAAGCAAATAAACCATGGTACGAGAAAACATGGGATGGAGTTTGCAACTTTACTGGAGAAGTCACTGGTTATTATGATTATAAAAGAGCAACCGAAGGTGTTGATCCGGTTACCGGAGAAAAACTCTCCACCGCAGAACGTGTGACAGCAGGAGCTATGGCAGCAGCTGGCTTCATACCGGTCGTCGGCTGGGTAGGCCGCGCCTTCAAAGGCGGAAAAGCCATCTACAAAACCGGAAAAACTGTCATTGCCGCAGAACACGCTTTAGATGCTTATAAAACTGGAAAATCCTTAGACATTCTCAAAATGTCAGAAATGGGTGCATACGGCCTTGTTGCTTCTAATGGATTCTCAGAAGCTGTCACGGGAAGGGATATGTTTGGAAATAAAGTGTCTGAGGAGAAGCGGAAGCAAGGGGCGCTGGAAGCGGCATTGAGCTTGGTCGGAGCCGGTGCATTGGCGAAACATATAGACAAAGGCATACCGCTTGCAACCCATTCAAAAGTCCAAAAAGCTAACAAGACACTAGAAAAAGTAAAACAATTCAAAGTCCCAACAAACGTCCGCGTATACGCAGAACGCCCAGTAACTCCCGAGGGCTTCACATTCGGATTCCCGACAGTCCGTGTCGATGTGGAAACGACTGCTGTTAAGGATCTTGGGATTGTGAAGATGGCGAGTAGCCAGTCAAAAAAACCCAAATGGTTGGAAAAACCTGAGGGGATGACTCAAAATGATTACGTTGCTCATAATGGTACTAACTACAGTAAGAAGAAACGGACTGAAGAATACAATGCTGCGATAGCTGACAGGGAGAAGATAGTTGGAGACAATTCAAATGGATATCGTTTAAAGGAACCAACTAACTGGATGGAAGATAGAGGCATGGTACAAATAAAAGAAAGATTAAAAAGAAAATCTTGGACAGATAAAGATGGATTTAATTGGCAATGGGATTCCCAGCATGGCAAATTAGAAAAGTGGAACCGTAGAAGAACAGAGCATTTAGGAGAGTTTGATCCTGTAACTGGTAAGCAGACGAAAAAAGGCGAGCCTTCAAGAAGATGGGATGGTTAAAAACTATGGAACATGGAATCAGATTTATTAGTGAATATCCTGAAATCGGTGAATTGCTTCATCGTCTATTTGTGAAAAGGGAATTAGACGAATGGTATAAGAACAAATGTGCAGAGAAAATAAAAGTGCCTGATGAGTTTAATCAAATAAAAGGTTTGAAAAAAATTGAAGTTAGAGATTTAAACAATCCTTCAGGAGAAATTGATATCCATTTGAAAGATCTTTCTGGGGAGAATAGTTTTCATTTAGAACAGCAAATCAATATGAAAGTATCTAAATTGGTGCCTGTTTATGTACTAGATTATAGCTATTCCCTAAGACACGATTTAATTGACGGCGCTTATGATATTATAGGGACTGCTGAATCTTTAGAATTCATTCAGGGAACGAACTATATCAATAAAATAATGCATGAGAAAGGGTTTATCGAACTCAGTTATTTGTATGATTACTACGATACTGTGTATGAATGGAGTGAATTGCCACATATACAGCCTTTCAACAGGAGATTAACATTAGGAGATGCCTTGTTTACTGATGTATTAGAGTTGCTATAGTTAAAAACTTGCCGTGTTGTCATCGGCAAGTTTTTTTAAAATGATGAAGCTTTTTAAAGCTTGGCCAACGAAGTACAAGGAGAAGCGGGATGGGCGAAGATCATATTTCTCAATTGCAGCCATTAAAAATCTGTGATGGCTGGTCTGTAGTACTGAACAATTTAAACTCAGAAAAAAGAACGGAAGAAGAATATGAACTTCTAATACTGCAAAATGAAAA
>NZ_JAVAXX010000156.1:0-15169 GCF_042709275.1 Bacillus sp. LR_5
GGGATTTGCCAAGAAAAAAGCGAACGCATATTCGGATTTTTTCTTGGCGTGATTCCTATCAAAATATCATAATGTATCAGAGAAATCATGTTTTCTTAGGAGGATAATGTGCTGAAAATATTATTTTTGCTCTAAAAGCTTTAAGATTAAATGGCAGCCGTATTTAGCGCCGCGTTTTCTGATCCCCGTTCTGGAGCCCGCAAAGTGAAACTCGTGAACCTCTTCTTTACCGTTTGCGGAAATGCCGATAAACACATGCCCAGGCTCATGCCCTTCTTGAGCATCAGGTCCTGCTACACCAGTAAAGCTAATGCCGATATCGCTGCCAGTGAGTTTTTGAACACCCTTAGCCAGTTCGGATGCGCACTCCTTGCTGACCGCCCCAAAACGATCTACTGTTTCCTTCTTGACACCAAGCACATTCTGCTTCACGTCGTTTGTATAGCAAACAACGCCCCCGGCAAATAATTTTGAGGCACCGCTATGATCCGTCAGCCATTCAGAAAACAGCCCTCCGGTAAAGCTTTCTGCCGCAGAAATTGTAATGCCTTTTTCCTTGCACGCTATAGATAGCTCTTTTACAAGAGAAGTATCATCGTAACCATAGAAAAATTCACCGACACGCTCTAAGATAACGGCCTCTGTTTCTTTTAACAGACGCTCTGTTTCCTTTTCATCGGCGTGTTTGGCTGTCAGACGCAGCGTCACCTCTCCATCAGCCGCCAAAGGCGCAATTGTCGGATTGGTTTGCGCATCAATAATATCTTCCAAATCGGCTTCAAGCTGAGATTCACCGATACCGAAAAAGCGAAGAACGGTTGACACAATTTTTTCATTTGAACCCATCTTTTTCAGCAGAAGAGGCTTTGCCTCGTTTTCAAACATTGGACGCAATTCGCTCGGCGGTCCAGGAAGAAGCATATAATAGCGCGATTCATGCTCTGTGAGCATTCCCGGGGCCATTCCAAAGTGATTCGCCAGCACGTCAGAGCCTTCGATCACAAGCGCCTGTTTTCGGTTATTAGGTGACATCGTGCGTTTTGTTCGTTTGAAATAGTCCTCAATGGATTGGAATGCCTCATCATTTAACACAAGCGGACGTCCCAGCGTATTTGCAATCGTTTCTTTCGTCAGATCATCTTTTGTGGGTCCAAGCCCTCCTGAAAAAATAATGAAGTCAGAGCGTTCTTCAGCAATGCGGATGACCTGCTTCAGCCGCTCCGGGTTATCTCCGACCGCTGTATGATAAAATACGTTGACCCCGATTTCAGCGAGCTGTTTGCTGATAAATTGAGCATTTGTATTGGCGATTTGGCCAAGCAGCAGCTCTGAACCGACTGCAATTATTTCTGCTTTTTTTGGAAATTCCATGACGAAGTCCTTCTTTCTTAGTTAGATGTTTTTAACGCTTCCCAGTTTTTAGAGAAATATTCCCAGCCTGAAACGACAGTAAAGAAGACGGCTACCCACAGCGCCAAGTCCGCAAACGGGAATGACACAAGTTCAAATGGAAGATTATGAAGAAGCAATGCGGATACCGCAATAATCTGTGCCCAGGTTTTGATTTTACCAAGCATGTTAGCAGCTACGACTTCTCCTGTTCCGGCCAAAACAAGCCTTAAACCTGTCACGGCAAACTCCCTGCTGATAATCACAATGACCATCCAAGCTGGAGCGAGATCAAATTGAACAAGGATAATTAACGCTGCGGATACGAGCAGTTTGTCCGCAAGCGGATCAAGAAATTTCCCGAAGTTTGTTACGAGATTCAATTTTCGGGCATAATACCCGTCCACCCAGTCTGTTGTAGATGCAATAATAAATAGAATGGCCCCCGCCAAATGTGCGACCGGGATTGATTCGTCTCCAACTTCGAGCCTGCCCCAGTCAAACGGCGCCAGCATGATAATCATGAAGATTGGGATTAATGCGATTCTAGCTAGTGTGATTTTATTTGGTAAGTTAAACATAAAGCCCCTCCAATTTCATACTCGGACGTGAAGAAAAGTCATCTGATAATTAAGATGACTTTTCTTCCTTTTTATTTACAATCTTTATGGTTTGTGCCATCACTTTTTTCGGATCAAGTTCATATGAAAGAACCTTACCGTTGATTTTTATTTTCAGATTAGGTGCATATCCGGTGCGGATATCAACTTGTTTCTGATCAGTTATGTCTTTTTTATAGGTTTCGTCTTTTTTCAGCGTTCCTTCTTTTAAAGAGCTGCTGTTTTCATCGCGCACTCGAATCCACGAGCTGTCTGATGCCTTCAGTTCCAGCTCGATTTTATCAGCGCCGGACACTTCATAAGTCGTTAACGATCCTTCAGTGCCAGCAGCTTTAATCTCCAGCTTCTCACTGTCATTTTCTTTTTTCTTATCTTCGTTTTCTTTCGTTTCTTTTTTAGTGTCTGTCTCTTTTTCAGAGCTGTTATTTTGATTCTCTTTCAGCGTTGAATCTTTAGGGATTTCGTATTTGCTCTCACTTTGCGTAATTGCTTTTTCTGATGCCGCATTGTGATCATCACTGTTTTTGTGATTGGCAAATTGAATGATCGCGTACACAATGGCAATCACAACAATCACGCCGAGAATAACAAGTATCGTTGGCAGCAGCTCCAGCGCCTTAGATGCTGGCTTTGGCATTTCCTTTTGAAGATTCATGCCGGAGATCTTTTCAGACACATCGTCATGATACGTATTAGGGATATCTTTTTTATGCTCCTCAAACAGCTGATCCGCATCAAGCCCAACGGCTTCTGCATATTGCTTGATGAATGCCCGAACATAAAACTTCCCCGGAATAATGTCATAGTTTCCTTCCTCCAAGGCGGTTAAATACCTTTTTTGAATCTTTGTTGCCGCTTGGAGATCATCCAATGACATTGCTTTTTCCTCTCTGGCTTCTTTGAGCCGGATTCCTAGTTCAGTCACAACAAACACCTTCCAATTTTAAAAATCAAAGCTTGAAAACCCGGATTGATCAAACATTTGGGGTTCCTCGGCATGTTCATATGTAATAACCTCATCAGGGTCATTTCTCAGTTCAATAATATAATCAAAGTCATCTAGTGTATACTCTGTATTTTGAACGAATATGTCCGGATGCTCCACCACTTTTGTTGCAGGCAGCCGCATGATTTCTCGGACCAGCTGGAGATGGCGTTCTGACCCTCTTCGTGTTGACACAATTCCGTCAACGATAAAGACATTTTCAGTGCTGTATTCATCGGCAATCAGCTGGCTTCTTATCGTCTGCTTCAGCAAGGTTGATGACACAAACAGCCACCTTTTGCTGGCACACACACTAGAGGCTACAATCGATTCCGTTTTCCCGACTCGCGGCATACCTCTGATTCCGATTAATTTATGGCCTTCTTTTTTGAACAATTCGGCCATAAAATCGACTAATAAGCCAAGCTCGTCCCGTTCAAAGCGGAACGTTTTCTTGTCATCGGCATCCCGTTGAATATAACGGCCGTGGCGTACGGCAAGACGGTCGCGAAGCCTCGGTTCTCTAAGCTTCGTTACTTTAATTGTTTCCATCGTTTTTAAGATTGATTCTAATCGTTTAATTTGATCTATATGGCGGCACCTGAGGAGCATTCCCCTTCTGGAAAGATCGACGCCGTTTATCGTTACGATGTTGATAGAAAGCATCCCAAGAAGAGATGAAATATCCCCGAGCAATCCGGGGCGGTTCACTTGAATTTCATATTCAAAATACCATTCGAGCTTTGCCAAATGATATACCCCCTTCATTGTGGCAAAATTTTACCTTCCTTTATCATAAAGCATTTTTCTCTAATTAGAAAGAAGAATGTTGCTGTGATGAGGAAAACATAAAAAAGAGAGGAAAAATCCCCTCTCTTCCTAGTGAGTGCTGTTATTTTCAACAAGCTTAACCATCATATTGGCAATGGCGTGCTGTTCATCTTTTGATGCTACACTCCAAAGATCTGCCAGCACTTTTTCCTGCTCGTTCTTAGATTCCACTTCATTAGCCAAGTAGCTGCCGATTTCTGTCGCAAGATCTGTAATCGTATCCTGGCTCATACCTTTATCTTGCGCATAGTTCAGACGGTCGCCAAGGAAGTTTTTCCAGCTATCCCAGTTTTCTAATACTGACATGCTTGTTTCCTCCATTTCATGTGAAGTTACAAGATTATTGTGTCCTTCACAAAAGAAACTATACACCGAATATTTTCGGATCAGCAGTGCCAGCCGCCATTCACCGACAGAATTTGGCCGGTGATATATGACGCTTTTTCAGACAGGAGAAAAGCTGTTGCATCCGCAATTTCTTGCGGCCGGGCCAGCCGGCCGATCGGAATCTCATCAGCGATCTCTTCTTTTTCAGCCGGGGTAAATTGATTCATCATATTTGTATCAACTGCGCCCGGCGCTACGGCGTTTACTCTGATTCCGCTTGGCGCCAGCTCCTTAGCCAATCCTTTTACAAACGAATGCTGAGCTCCTTTTGCCATGCTGTACAGCACTTCACAGGATGCTCCAGTCTCTCCCCAAATCGAGCTGACAGCCACAATCGCTCCCGATTTATTCCGAATCATGCCTGGCAGAAGGTTTCTCGTCAGCATATACGGACTCGCCACATGAAGCTGAACCATTTCCTGGACCGTTGCGTTATCTACATCCGTAATCAGCCCAAAATGGCTTCTTCCGCTGTTTAAAACAATCGCATCAATAGGCTGAACAATTGAACTTGTCAGCTTATCTGCTCCATCTTGCGCAGACAGATCAGCTTGTAATATTTCCGCATTTACGCCAAACCTCTGACTTAGTTTTTCAGCAAGCTCCGCTGCCGCATTTTGATTTGTATTGTAATGCAGCAGCAGATTGTATCCTCTAGCTGCAAGGGTTTCGCTGACGCTTTTGCCAATGCCGCCGCTTGCTCCGGTGATTAGTGCTGTTTTGTTCATCCTCTTTCCTTCTTTCCGCAGAAAAACACCCCTCACACTGGAGGGATGTTTTGTTTATGATTTAGGAACAACCTTGCAGACAGTCAGTCTGTCTGCAGCAATTTCCTCTTGTATTACGTTCTGGACATCCTCGAGGGTAATCTGCTCGAGTACCGTTACAACGTCAAACAGGCTCATATCCAAGAACGCATAACGGGTAAATTGATTGGCGATGTATTCAGGGGAATTCAGCGCTTTTAAGAATGTGCCGATCTTTTTCTTTCTGGCAAGTTCAATCTTTTCAGCAGTAATCAGTTCACCGGCGCGCAAAAGCATGCTTGAAATGTCTTCAGCTAACTGATCAGGCTCAGGCGTATCTCCGCCGATCGCCGCAAAACCGAACCCATATTCAGCAGTAAAGTCAAAGCTGAACGTTTCGTCAATATATCCTTTTTCATAAAGTGATTCATACTGGGCAGAGCTTTTGCCAAAAAGAGCTTCAAGCAATAAGTTCATTGAAAGTTCATGCTTTAAGAGCTCTTTGCCTAATTTAAATGGCTTTTTGGATTTCAGCCCGACAAGGCATTTCGGTCCCTGCACGTTCATTTTGATCTCTTTTTCTTTTCGGAAAACCGCTTCTTGCTCTTTCACTTCTTCCCGTTTGATCTCCGGCTGATCGGTATACGGCTTTTTCTCCTGGTTTTCTCTTACCTGAGTAATAATCGCTTCAGGATCTACAGGTCCGACAATGAAAAGGAGCATGTTACTCGGGTGATAAAACGTTTCATAGCATTCATAAAGAAGGTCTTTTGTAATATGTGAAATGCTTTCCACTGTTCCCGCTATGTCTATTCTGACAGGATGCTCTTTGTACATGTTTTCAATGACCCCGAAGTAAAGCCTCCAATCAGGGTTATCGTCGTACATATTAATCTCCTGCCCGATAATCCCTTTTTCCTTTTCAACCGTTTTTTCAGTAAAATATGGGTCCTGTACGAAATCGATAAGCGTCTCTAAATTGCGGTTAACATTTGATGTGCTTGAGAAAAGGTAAGCCGTTCTTGTAAATGACGTAAACGCATTGGCAGAAGCCCCCTGTTTACTGAAATCTTGAAAAACGTCTCCGTCCGCTTTCTCAAACAGCTTGTGCTCAAGAAAGTGAGCAATCCCGTCCGGCACGTGAACCATCTCGTTTTTACCTAAAGGGACAAACCGGTTATCTATCGAGCCGTACTTTGTTGTAAAGACCGCATATGTCTTGTTGAAGCCTTTTTTCGGCAAAACGTAAACATCAAGGCCGTTGGACATTTTTTCATGATACAGCGTCTCCTGAAGCTGTTCATATTCGATTGGTTTGATCAAGATGCACCCTCCGTCCCTTTTAAGAAATAAGTCGTATCAAGCTGAATCTTTTCGCCGGCTTTAATGATATCCTCTTTTGTGACATTCTCAATATTGGCAAGAAAGTCTTCGATAGGAATCTCGACTTGAGCAGCGGCCTGCTGATATAAAAACTCAGATAAACCGTATGCTGTATCAATCGTTTCCAGCACTTGATTTCGAATGACGGCCTTTGTCTGTGCTATATCCTGCTCACTGAAATCGCCATTTTTCATTGCCTGGAATTGCTCAGCAATAATCGAAACCGCCTGTTCATAATTTTTCACTTCAATGCCTGACATCACCATTAACAAGCCTTTAAAACTTTCTATACGCGAAGCCGCGTAGTAAGCAAGACTGGCTTTTTCCCGAACATTAATGAAAAGTTTAGAATGAGAGAATCCGCCGAACAATCCGTTAAACACTTGTAAAGCAGGATAATCCTGATCTGTATAAGTGATGCTGGTGCGGTAGCCGATATTCAGTTTTCCTTGCTTGACATCCTCTTCATCAATTACTTCTTTTGGCTGAACTTTTTCATCAGCGTGATTGTTTTCAATCGTGCCAAGAGTGCGCTCTTCTGTTTTGAAATACTTATCAATTGCCGATTGTACCTGGTTACTGTCCACGTCGCCAACAACATATAGATCAAGCTGGTCTTTTTGGATAGCGCTTTGGTATGTTTCGTATAATTGCTCTGCCGTAATGTCATCAACATCGTCGATTTCACCATTGACATGAAGCGCGTAAGGCTCATTTTTGCACATTTCCTGTATCAGCCTTAAATTCGAATAGCGCATTTTATCATCATAGACGGCTTGGATTCTTTGCTTAAGCGTCCGTTTTTCTTGAGCCACATATTGTGACTGAAAAGCGTCTCCCTCTAAAGCAGGTGAAAAGACGATTTCTGCAAGAAGCTGGAGCCCTTTCTCAAGTAGCGGCGTTTGGTCTTTTAAATATTTTTCATTCGGGATTTCAAGCCTGAACGTAATGACGTGCCGCTCTCCTTTTTTCGTAAGGTCAGCCGATACTGACGTGCCGTACAGCTCATCCAGGTATGAACGCAATTCTGCGGTTTTCGGATGGCTTTTCGTTCCGCGAAGAAGCACATGCGGAAGCAGCGCTCTTTTGGTGACTTGATCCTTTGTCAGCGGCGCAAGCATCTTAAAAATAAGCGAGACGGTTTTGAATTTTTCTGTTTTTACAATGTGTGCGGTTAAACCGCCGTGCTTTGATTTGAGTTCATTAACATATGACATATGGAACCTCCTTCGTTCATTTCTTAATTAGTATGTATTATGACCAATTTTCAGCATTCGCAGAAACACTCTTTCATGTAATTATAGCAACTGTAGGATTTATAAGGAAACAATAACCTCCGCATGCTGTATAGGTACAGTTGTAAACTGTGAAAGAAAGCGCAAAAAAAGACGGCTGGCTAGACCGTCCCTAAGTTTTTTTCTTCTTCACTTTTTTTAGCATCTACAGTAAAGAGCACTAAAAATAAAGAAACGATGCTGCAAAACGCCGAGAGTATGAAAATAATCCAGTTTGCATTAGACATTAATGCAGCAAAAACAGGTGGACCGAGAGCTACTCCTATAAAGCGCATGCTATTGTAAAAGGAGGAAATGGTTCCGCATTGTTCACTTTCAATCCCTTCGGTTATCAATGCATCTAAAGCAGGAAGAGCCATTCCAATCCCAATCCCGCCAAAGCTTAAAAAGACAAATAAAAAATAAAAACTGTGGTTCCACCACAAGGCAATAAACGAAAGGGTTAACAGAATCATTCCTGTAACAACGCAAAATTTCATTCGGCCTTTATCTTTACCGATCTTTTTGCCAGCTATAAAAGAACTGGTTGACAAAAACAAAAGTGGGATTGCCAGTAATCCACCTTTAGCTACTCCGTCAATAGCATACTTGTTCTCCAGCGTATCTGATAAATAAAATAATACGCCAAATAACAAAAACATAATGACACACCCGATAATGAAGACCGTATAAAGCCAGCGACCATCCTGTTTAAAAATTTTCTTCACACTCTTAATAAACTCAGAAACAGCAGGCGCATCTTCATCTTCTTCAGGCTTGGCCACCAAAAACAATACGAGCAAAAAGCTGATCAAACAGAAAAACGGAATAAACCAAAACGGTACAAACCAATACCAAGAAGCCAGTAAGGCTCCAAGTATGGGACTCAGTACCTTCCCTGACGTGTTGGCGGTTTCAATATCGCCAAGACCCGCGCTGACCTTTTCATCGTCTCCTTTAAACAGGTCGCCGATAAACGGCATGACAATCGGAGCGGCACCTGCAGAACCAATGCCTTGAAGAACCCGCCCCGCCAAGATCATAGCATAAGGATTTTTCATATAGGTCGAGGCAAAAGCAGCTACGGCTCCCCCCAATCCTGCAATGAGGAGGCATGGAAGCAATATTTTTTTTCTCCCGAAACGATCCGACAAATATCCGGCAATCGGAATGCAAATAATTGCTACTACTGAATATACAGTAATGATTAAAGATACTTGAAATGAAGTCACAGACAGCTTTTTCTCCATCATCGGAAGAACAGGAATCAGCATGGAGTTCCCGAGTGTCATCACAAGCGGGACAGAAGACAATGCAATAATATTTTTCATTCCATTTTTCTCTCTCAACATTTTCACCCATTCACTTTCTTGTCATCCCTTATATATTGCGTTAACCGGAATGAAAGTATGTACAAAGAAACATGAATCAGTGCAAATAAAAAAACAGACACATACAGGCGTCCGTTTTTAGAATCGTTTACGCAAAACATGAAATCTGAATTTATCTGCTCTAAAATAATTTAAAGAATAAAGCACCGGTTTATCGTGCTGATCGTAATGGGTTTGTTTTAACAGCAAAAGGGCTGTTTCCGGATCGCATTCAAGTACTGGAGAAATGGTATCGTGATAGCCGATCGGTTCTATATCAGTTACTGCATAGCTGATTACGGAGCCTGAATTTTTCTCAAGAAGGTCAAACATAGATTCTTGCTGATGAGAAAAAGAATTCGGCAAAATATTCATCGGAATTTTGTCTATACAATACACAATCGGCTGTCCGTCAGCTGTCCTGACTCGTTCAAGGTAAAAAAGTTCTTGCCCTTCTGCCAAATGAAATCTCTTCGTATCATCTTCAGACGGCATAAGCACTTGTGATGATAGAAAAATCGTGCCAGGGGTCATATTCGCCTGTTCTATCATCTTCGTTACACTGTTCAGCTGTTCAATGCCCGAAAGAAATAACGGCTTAGAATGGACAAAAGTGCCTACACCATGCCTTCTGATAATCACATGCTCTTCTTCCAGTATCCGCAAGGCTTCTCTTAGCGTCGCTCTGCTGACACCAAGCTTTTTGGAAAGCTCAAATTCAGAAGGCAGCTTTTCCTTCTCAGTGTAGATCCCATTTTTTATATCCTCTTTAATTCGTTCAATTACTTTCAAATACAAGTGCCGATTATCAGCTTTTGTAGACATGTTTCCCCTCCGTAAACCACTTTCGATAAAAATTATTGAACAATTGGGACAACTATATCATGTTTTGTCGAAAAAATAAATAGAAAGGTGATCAGTTTACATAATGTTATTATTGACAACTATAGAAAGCGGAACTCCCTTCATTAAGAAGAGAGCTCATCATATTTCTCTTTTGATAATAATACTTCCCTAGGTTTGCTGCCTTCATACGGTCCAACAACACCGCGTTCCTCCATTGCGTCAATCAGGCGCGCCGCTCTCGTATAGCCGATTCTGAATCTTCTTTGCAGCATTGAAACAGATGCCGTCTGCATGCCGACGATTAATTCAACAGCTTCATCATAAAGTTCATCAGTAACCTCGGAATGAGTTTCTGTTGTCTCCTCAGGAATCATTTCTTCTTGATATTGCGCTTTCTGCTGCGTAATCACATGGTCGACGACCTTCTCCACTTCGTCATCCGACAAAAATGCTCCCTGCACACGGACAGGTTTGTTAGCCCCTACAGGTAAAAACAGCATATCGCCGCGGCCAAGAAGCTTCTCAGCGCCACCCATGTCAAGAATGGTCCTTGAATCCGTCTGTGAAGATACGCTGAACGCGATTCGTGACGGAATGTTCGCTTTGATCACCCCTGTGATAACATCCACCGATGGCCGCTGTGTCGCAATAATAAGATGGATGCCGGCAGCCCGCGCCATTTGGGACAATCTCGTAATCGAATCTTCCACATCAGATGAAGCGACCATCATGAGATCGGCAAGCTCGTCCACAATGACAACAATATAGGGCAGCTCTGGCTGTTTCGCTCCTTCTTCATTGTTGGCGCGTTTTATATAATCATTGTATCCTTCAATATTTCTTGTACCCGTATGAGAAAATAATTCGTACCGCCGCTCCATTTCATTGACAACCTTTTTCAAAGCCTGCGACGCTTTTTTCGGATCGGTTACAACCGGAGCAAGCAAATGCGGAATCCCGTTGTAGACATTGAGCTCTACCATTTTAGGATCGATCATCATCATTTTCACTTCATGCGGTTTCGCGCGCATTAAAATACTTGTAATAATGCCGTTGACACAGACACTTTTCCCGCTACCGGTTGCGCCTGCGACCAAAAGGTGGGGCATCTTGTTTAACTCAGCCAATACAGCTTCACCTGAAATATTGCGGCCGAGTCCAATTAACAGCTTCGCATCCGGTCTGTCATTCAATTTAGACTCCAGCACTTCCTTCAGCGAAACCATTGCCACTTCTGCGTTTGGAACTTCAATTCCGATTGCTGATTTGCCTGGTATAGGCGCTTCGATCCTGATATCCTTCGCAGCAAGCGCAAGCGCTAAATCATCGCTTAAATTGACAATTTTACTAACCTTCACTCCGACATCAGGATATACTTCATATTTTGTTACGGCCGGTCCGAGATGAACCTGTGTGACTTTCGCCTTTACGCCAAAGCTTTGGAATGTGCGTTCAAGCTTTCTCGCATTTTCATAAATATTCTTTTTATCAGCCTGCTGGCCGGTATGCTTCGGATCTGCCAGCAAATCCAGTGACGGCATCTCGTAATCCTTATTTTCGAGCTCTGTAAAGGTCATAGGAGGAGCAGAAACAGTTTCCTGATCACCTGTCTCCGGTTGGATGTCCTGAAGCGGCTTCGACACAGGTTCGGCGCGCTTTTCTATAACTGGAGACTCTTCCTCTTCATTACGATCAGAAAAGCTTGAGATAATCGGCTCTGAATGAATAAGAGGCGATACTGTTTCATAATCCCCCTCTTCATCAGGAGGCTCCGGTTCCATTTGCTGTTTTTTGCGGGCCGGTTTTTGTTTTTTGCTCGGCGCTTTCGTTTTTTTCGATGACTGCATATTTGATTTGAAGGATTTCATATCATCAATAAATGCTAACCATTGTTCTTTTATAAAACGTCCAATCGGGCTCATCCACTTTTTTAGCGTTTCTTGTAGCGAGCGTCCTGTTACTAAAATCATTCCGATCAAAATCATGACAATTGCCATAATCTGAGAACCAGTCGACGCAAACAAAAAGTGTGAAGCCGCAAACAGCAGCGCACCGATCATCCCTCCGCCTAAATCAGGTGAAGCAGAGCTGCCATTCATGTCCATTAAAAATAATTCCCACGTATTGCGCACCACGCTTGCAGACTCAATAGACCCTTTGTGCGTCAAATTTTTAAATAGCTGCACGTGAGAAAGCAGCAATATGCTTGCGATGATACAGTACAACCCGGCCTTTCGTCTCGTTAAAAGGCTTGGGGTTTTTTTCTTCCAAAACAGTGAGACTCCTAACACCAATAAACCTAACAAGCATAAAATAAACCACTCTCCAGCAAAAAAGCGGAACAAATAGATAAACGTTTGCCCGACTACCCCCAGCTGCAAGATTGCGATAATTGAAATGGCTATACACAGCAATCCGTTGAGCTCGTATTTTATATTGAGCTGTTTCGCCTGTTTTTTTCTTGATTTTCGTTTTTTCTTTGCCACACTCATCACCTTACTGCGTTAAAAAATGTAAGTTCATACATAATGAAGAAAGCAGCCGTTTACAGGCTGCGTTTTTTCTGTAGGATTCCCCTATTATAGCATATTTTGCCCTTAAAAAAGGGTTGGATTCTTATACGTTTAATTTCAGCTTTTGTCCCGGTGAAATGTCCGGATGCAGAAAATGCATTGGATTGGTGCTCATGATTTGAATGACTTCCGCTTCATTCCCTTTCATTTCGACTAGAAGCGGTACACCTTTATATTCAATTTGCTCATGTGCGCTTTTCTCTTGGTTCTGTTCTGCAAACACAATTTCCTGCGGCATCACGGTATAAAGAATCATTGAATCATCCGTCCTTCTTCTTTCCTTGCTTCATCGATGAGCTCATTCAGTTTATTGATTGCCTGTCCGACACCGCCTGCGTGATCGATCAATCCGTATTTAACTGCATCCTTACCGACCACATTTGTTCCGATATCGCGTGTTAAGTTTCCTTTTGAAAACATTAGCTCTTTAAACTTCTCTTCGGTTATATTGGAATGGCTTGTCACAAATTTAACAACTCTTTCTTGCATCTTATCCAGGTATTCAAACGTTTGCGGCACCCCGATGACCAGCCCGGTGAGCCTAACTGGATGAATCGTCATCGTTGCTGTTTCGGCGATATAGCTGTAATCACAGGATACAGCAATCGGAACGCCGATTGAATGCCCCCCGCCAAGCACGATAGAAACGGTCGGTTTCGATAAAGATGCAAGCATTTCCGCTATGGCAAGACCAGCTTCAACATCTCCTCCGACAGTATTTAATATGATCAGCAAGCCTTCAATTTTAGGATTTTGTTCAATTGCCACAATCTGCGGGATGACATGTTCATATTTTGTTGTTTTGTTTTGCGGAGGAAGCTGAACATGGCCTTCAATTTGTCCGATAATGGTCAGACAATGAATATTTGTATCTTGGGGCAGCTGCGGAAGCGTCGTTTCACCAAGCTGCTGTATTTTATTCATAATGCTGTCCTTCGCATCATTTTTTTCAGGACGCTCTTCTTCTGTGTTTTCCATACGATGATCCATCTCGCTTTCATCCTTTCCGAGTTTCTCTTTGTATTATGAACAAAGATACTTCATTCAATCCCGGCTTGAAGGACAAAAAATAAAGACCGGAGCAGCTCCGGTCTTTAGTCAGTCATTATACTTCCATAATAATTGGGATGATCATCGGTTTACGTTTCGTTTTTTCATAAAGGAATTGGTTCAAAGCATCCCGCATTGCCTGCTTCAGCGTTGACCATTCGACATTTGATGTTTCAGTCGCTTCTGTCACGATGGACCGTACAAGCTCAGTAGCCTGTACGATAAGACCTTCAGACTCTCTTACATAAACAAAGCCGCGAGTGATAATTTCTGGTCCTGATACAAGATGTTTCTTTTGTTTATCAAGTGTAATGACAACGATTAAAATTCCGTCCTGTGAAAGCAAGCGGCGGTCTCTCAATACGATATTGCCGATATCACCGACACCTAAACCATCAATTAAAATATTGCCGTAAGGAACTTTATCCCCAATTTTTACGTTTTGGCCGCGGAATTCAACGACGTCGCCTTTTTCAATTAAGAAGATGTCACTGCGCTTCATGCCGGTTTCTTCAGCGATTTTTGAATGAGCTTTTTGCATTCTGTATTCGCCGTTTACAGGAATCAAATATTTTGGTTTAAGCAGGTTGATCATCAGCTTTAACTCTTCTTGTGAGCCGTGGCCTGATACATGAACACGCTTTTGGGCAAAGATGACTTGTGCACCGGCTCTCGCAAGAAGATCTACTGTTTTAGAGTAAATGAGTTCCTGCCCGGGAATCGGAGTTGACGCAATGACCACCGTATCCCCTTCTTCAATGTTCAGCTGTTTGTGAGCTTTGTTTGCCATTCTTGTCAAAGCAGCTAATGGTTCACCTTGGCTTCCGGCTGTAATAATGGCCACTTCGCGCTTCGGATATTTTTTGACATCCTGTACAGAAATAAACAATTCATCATCTGCTTCAATATATCCTAACTTTCTCGCCAGCTGCAGGACAGATTGAAGATTTTTTCCGGCTACGGCAATCTTTCTGCCATTTTGAGCCGCTGCATGAATGACTTGCTGAATCCGGTTAATATTGGATGCGAAAACAGCAATAATCACCCGGTTCTGTGAATTATACAGCGCATCCGAAATTTCTCCGCTGACAGCCGCTTCCGAAGGGGTGTAACCCGGCCGTTCCGCATTTGCACTGTCAGAAAGCAGAGCGAGCACGCCGCTATTGCCGATCTTGGCGATCTCGCCAATGTCGCACGTCTGATTAAGTGCAGGTGTTTGGTCAAATTTGAAGTCTCCCGTGCATACAATAGATCCAAGTGATGTTTTAAAGCTCACACCTACAGAATCAGGAATGCTGTGAATCGTTCTAAAGAACGATACCTTTGTTGATTCAAATGTAATGACAGATTTGGAGTGAATTTCTCTTAAATCAGTTTTTCGGTTATGTCCGTATTGTTTTAATTTCTCTCTTAACAGTGCAAGCGTCAATTTTGTTCCGTACACTGGAACGGACAGCTTGTTTAATAAGTAAAAAACGCCGCCGATATTTTCATCGTGCCCGTGCGTTAAAAAGATTGCCTTGACGCGGTCAGCCCGTTCAATCAAATATGATATGTCAGGAATCACTACATCAATACCGAGCATTTCGTTTTCTGGATGCATAAGGCCGGCATCAACGACAAATATGTCTGAGTCAATTTCAATGACATAAAGGTTCTTCCCAATCTCTCCGACACCGCCAAGGGCGATAATTCTAACGTTTTCTGTATTTTTC
>NZ_JAVAXX010000157.1:0-15116 GCF_042709275.1 Bacillus sp. LR_5
AGCACATTCACCCAATATCAATCAAGGTTTGGGTTATTTATATGCAAAAAAACCGATTTCAAATTGAAATCGGTTTTTTTGATGTTAGTTATCTAAACGAAAAGAACGGTTTGGCAGCTTCCAATTAAACATATAAGAACAAACGCGGCAAACAACGAGCACGAAAAACAGGACGTACAAGCCAAATGAGTTTCCCAGCCAGCCCAAGCCGACGATTAAACCGCCGAGAGCCGCCCAGACTGCATAAATTTCTGCTTTCAGCACAAGCGGTTTGCGTCCGGCAAGAAGATCACGGATGATTCCGCCGCCGCTTCCCGTCAGCACCGCAGCCACGATGACAGCACTAAGCGGATGGCCCATTTTGACGGCATACAGTGCACCTTGGATGGCGAAGGCTGCGAGACCGATCGCATCTGATAAATTTCCCCACTTATTCCAATGCTTCAGCAGCAGCTTCGGGAACAGAAATACAATCGTAATGGATAAGAGCGCGATTTGAAAGTATGCTCCCTGCTCCCATAGTGCTGACACCGGAACACCGATCAGCAAATTGCGGATCGCTCCGCCTCCAAAAGCTGTGACAATCCCTAATATATAAACTCCTAAAATATCATATTCCTCTTCCATCGCAACAATTGCGCCGCTGACTGCAAACGCAATGATGCCTATCACACTGAGCAGCTCCCAAGCCATTCTGATGACTCCCTTTATGTTTGTTAAATTTTCTGACGACCTCTAGATTTTATAATCGCTCAAGCGTAAAATCAATAACATTTTCACGATAAAAAAAGATAAATTTAGAGGGAATACCGCTATTGCTGATGGACATGAGTTTGCGAAATTTAAAAAGCGCCCGGCATACGCGGGCGCTTTTTTGTTATTCAGATTTTTCGCCTTTCAGCAGACACATAAATACAATAATCAGGATAAAAGCAATCAGGGCCAGGAATGGAATGGTAATAAAACCAAACCAGTTAATATATTGGCCTGAGCACGGCACACCGCTTACACACGGCTTAATGCCGGTAAAGCCGGGCACTTTTTGCTCTAAGTAGTGCATGATCGAAATAAATGCTCCGATAATCGCCATGGGGAGCACATATTTTTTCACGCGTGTGTCTCCTTGAAAGGTGGCGATGCCTAAAATCAGGACGAGCGGATACATGAGGATACGCTGGTACCAGCACAGTTCACATGGAATGAACTTTCTGATTTCACTGAAATACAGGCTGCCCAGCATAGCGACAAGAGCCACAACCCAGGAAGCATATAAAAATACAATTCTATTTTTCATATGATTACTTCCCTTTCAGCTCTTTTTCTATCGTTTCTTTGATTTCATTATAATCCGCAAAATTTTTGATCACTTTATCATTTACGTAAATCGTTGGTGTTGCGTTTACGTTCATTTTTTGATTAAGGTCTGAGTCCTTTTCCACTTGAGAAGCAAATGTTTCCTTATCAAGATTGTCCTTGAGCGTCTCAGGTTTTACCTTTGTGGTGCTTTTGGCAAGATCACCGAGAACAGCTGGGGTTACCCATTCCTGTTCTGTGTCCGGCTGTTTTTCGAACAGCTTTTCATGGAATGCCCAGAAAGAGTCAGGATCTTCTTTCCATACTTCTTCTGATGCAAGAGCCGCTAATCTCGAACCTTTTCCATGGAACATGACGTTCACGAAGGAAAATTTCACGTCGCCCTTATCAATAAAGTCTTTTTGTATTTTTGGAAAGATGTCACTGTTAAACACCTTGCAAGACGGACATTTGTAATCTCCGAATTCTACTACAGTTACCGGCGCATCATCCTTGCCAAGCACAGGCTGGCCTTTGATAGACGGCTGTCCGGAAACCGCTTCATTGCCTTGTTCCGTTTTGTTATTAATGATGACAATGGCTGCTAGCAAGACAACAACCACAACCGTAAGGATGACCGCGAATTTCGCAGAAGACTGCTGTTTCTTTTTCACTCCGACACCTCATCGTTTTAAAATTAAAAAAAGAAGCGGATCGCAATAGACCCACTTCTTTATTTTAACAAGACAAGTGCCTATAAGAAAACCCCGAAAAAATGAATTCTCTCCGACAATTTATCTGTTTTCGAGACGCATGACGCGCATCGCGTTTGCCACAGCGAGCAGTGTAACGCCGACATCTGAGAAAACCGCTTCCCACATGGTTGCAATTCCAAATGCTCCAAGAATGAGAAAGATCGCTTTCACACCTAAAGCAAAGCCGATGTTTTGCCACACGATTCGCCGTGTCCGTTTCGCAATCCGAATCGCTTCTGCTATTTTTGACGGCTGATCTGTCATCAGCACGACGTCTGCGGCTTCTACCGCGGCGTCTGAGCCAAGGCCGCCCATGGCCGCTCCGATATCTGCGCGCGCAAGCACCGGCGTATCATTGATGCCGTCACCGACAAAAATGAGTTTTTCATTTGGCGAAAGCTTGGCTTCTAATGCTTCGACCCGTGCGACTTTATCCTGCGGCAGCAGCTCCGCATATACCTCGTCGATGCCAAGCTGTTTTCCGACGGCTTCTCCCGTTTGTTTCGAATCACCTGTCAGCATAACTGTCTGTTTGATTCCAAACGATTTCAGATCAGCAATCGCCTGTGCTGCATCTTCTTTTACTTCATCCGCTATGATGATTGCTCCGGCATAGCGTTGATCAACAGCAATGTGTACGATTGTTCCGGCATATTCATCCGGGACGCTCTCAATCTGTTCTCTTTCCATGAGCTTTTTATTTCCAGCAAGGATTTCTGTTCCATTTACTTTTGCAAAAATGCCGTGGCCGGATATTTCCTCATATGACTCTATTGCGTCAGAGGAGAGCATTTTCCCGTAAGCTTTACGCACAGATTCGGCAATCGGATGCTGGGAATGAAGCTCAGCATATGCCGCCGCTTCAAGTAAACTTTCCTTTGTAAATCCTTCAGCAGGTTTGATTTCTGTCACTTCAAAGCTGCCTTTTGTTAATGTTCCTGTTTTATCAAACACAGCATATTTGACTTGATTCAAGGCTTCTAAATAATTGCTTCCCTTCACAAGTACTCCGGCCTTTGAGGCTGCTCCGATTCCGCCGAAGAAACCAAGAGGAATAGAGACAACAAGCGCACATGGACAAGAAATCACTAAGAAAATAAGTGCGCGGTACACCCAATCAGAAAATGCGGCGCCAGGAAGAACAAGCGGCGGGACAAAGGCCAGCAATACCGCGATGATCACAACAGCAGGTGTATAATACTTAGCAAACTTCGTGATAAAGTTTTCTGTCCGGGCTTTACGGCTGCTCGCATTCTGAACCAAGTCTAATATTTTTGATACTGCAGACTCTTGGTAGCCCTTTGTGACTTCAATATGCAGAACGCCGTTTTGATTGATGAAGCCTGACATCACATCTTGTCCTTCTGCAGCTTTTCTCGGAACGGACTCACCTGTCAAAGCAGACGTATCAACCATCGCTGATCCCTGCACGACCTTACCGTCAAGGGGTATGCTTTCTCCCGGATTGACTACAATGATGTCTCCTGTTTTTACGTCCTCCGGAGAAACCTGTTCGATGCCGTTCTCTGTTTTGACATTGGCGTAATCAGGCCGGATGTCCATTAACGCACTGATTGATTTTCTGGACCGGCTGACAGCGGCTCCTTGAAAAAGCTCACCGATTTGATAAAACAGCATAACTGCGACGCCTTCAGGGTATTGCTGAATCAGAAAAGCGCCGATCGTGGCAAGAGCCATTAAGAAATGCTCATCAAATATCTGACCGCGGCTGATGTTTTTGACTGCACGGATGATAATGTCACCGCCAATGATCAAATAGGCAGCGAGAAAAAGGAAAAATTCGATTGTTTCGGAATGAACCAAATATGCCACTGCCCCGAGAATGACAGCCGCTGCCATTCTGATCAGCATATTGATCATTCGATTACGATAGCCGTCATCAGCTGATTTCTTTTTATGCTTTTGACGAACCGATACATGCGGATCGATTGATTTTACTTTTTTCTCCACTTTATTGGTGACCCATTGCTCTTCTTTCCCATCGGCTGAGACAGTTAAGGTGCTTGCCGCAAAATTTACCGCGCATCCGTCAATGCCTTTTATGCCTTTGACTCCATTTTCGATTTTTTGAGCACAATTGCTGCAATCCAAACCGTCCAGAACGTATTCCTGTTTCACTAGTCTCACCTTACCTTCCGATTTAGGGTTCCCTCTTCAAAGCGTATCAATGAGTGTTGGTATTGTTTTTATATATGAGCACATACTCATATATCGGTTACATCTATTATATGTCGTTTTCCAAGAAAGTGTCAATGTAAAACAAAAACCGGCATATAGCCGGTTTTTATTTTACTTTCTGCAGACGCAGCGCATTCAGAACAACGGAAACGGAACTGAACGCCATTGCTGCTCCCGCTATCCATGGCGCTAAAAATCCGAGCGCCGCGATTGGGATGCCGAGGCTGTTATAGCCAAGCGCCCAGAATAAGTTTTGTTTAATGTTTTTCATTGTCAGTCTGCTCATGCGGATTGCGTCGGCAATGCTGTTCAGGTCGCCGCGAATCAACGTAATGTCTGCTGTTTCCATAGCAATGTCCGTGCCTGTTCCAATCGCCATGCCGATATCGGCAGTGGCAAGCGCCGGCGCATCGTTAATTCCATCGCCTACCATGGCCGTCTGGCGGCCTTCTTTTTGCAAGCGGGAAATTTCTGCTGCCTTTTGTTCAGGAAGGACTTCCGCAATGACACTCGTAATCCCCGCTTCCCTGGCGATGGCTTCAGCGGTTCTGCGGTTGTCTCCTGTCATCATGATGACATCCAGGCCCAACTCTTTCAGACGGGCTACTGCCGCCCGTGACGTGTCTTTTATCGTATCGGCAACCGCTACAACGCCCGCGGCTTCACCATCAATGGAGACAAGCATAACTGTTTTCCCTTCTGCCTCAAGTTCTTCCATTTGGGCAAGAAGGGCTCCATGCTCAACCTGTTCGCTCTCCATTAACTTTCTTGTGCCGACGAGAATGGTTTTTCCTCCGGCTTCAGCCAAAATGCCTGCGCCGATTTTTGCTTCAAAGCGGGTCATCTTCGGTATCTCAAGCCCTTTTTCTTTCACTCCGGCAACAATCGCTTCACCGAGCGGATGCTCCGATCCCAATTCAGCTGCCGCCGCAAATTGAAGCAGATCTGTTTCTTCAAAACGGCCGAACGGAATGGCATCTGTCAGTCGCGGCTTCCCGTTTGTCACAGTTCCGGTTTTATCGAGAACAATCGTATCGAGATGATGTGCTTTTTCTAAATGCTCGCCGCCCTTAAAAAGGATCCCGAATTCAGCAGCGCGCCCAGATCCAGCCATAATGCTCGTCGGAGTGGCAAGGCCCAAGGCGCACGGGCAGGCAATGACGAGAACGGCAATAAACTTACTGATCGCTTCGGCAAAATCGCCGGGAGCCGCCCAAAGATACCAAATGAGGAAAGTGAGAACGGCAATCCCCAATACGATGGGTACAAAAATGCCGGAAATCTGATCAGCGAGACGCTGGATCGGCGCTTTTGATCCTTGTGCTTCCTCGACAATTTTGATGATATGAGAAAGTGCCGTATCCTTTCCAACGTTGACAGCTTTGATTTTCAGGAAGCCGTTTGAGTTGACGGTTGCACCTGTCACGCTGTCACCTGGATTTTTGTCAACAGGAAGACTTTCTCCTGTAATCATCGATTCATCTACTGCCGAGCGGCCTTCAACTACTTCTCCGTCGACAGGAATTCGTTCGCCCGGTTTGACGTAAACAATGTCATTGACAAGCACTTCATCAATTGGAATGATTTGCTCCTGTCCGTCTCTTACGACAGTCGCTGTTTTCGCTTGAAGCTTCATCAACTTCTTAATGGCATCCGAAGAACGACCCTTTGCTTTTGTTTCAAACAGCTTGCCTAATAAAATCAACGTCAGCAAAATTGCGCTTGTTTCATAGTAAAGACCATCTGTATGCCCATGGGAACCAACGCTTTGAATCGTAAGATAAAGACTGTAAGCGTAAGCAGCCGACGTTCCAAGCGCAACCAATACATCCATATTGGCGCTCTTATTTCTGAGCGCCTTATACGCCCCCGCATAAAACGGCCAGCCGATCAGAAACTGGACTGGTGTCGCCAGCGCAAACTGCATCCACGGATTGAGGAAAATATCCGGCACCCAAATGAACGATGTAAACGTAAAATGGCTCACCATCGCCCAAAGCAATGGGAATGATAGAACCGCTGAAAAAATCAGTCTCGCCGTTTGCTTCCGTTCTTCTTTCTTTTTAGAAGCTGCTGCTTCACGTTCCTCATCGCCCTTGGGCTGAAGCTTATATCCCAGCTTATCTACCACTTCTTTGAAATCGGTGACAGACGTTTCTTTTGGATTGTACTCGATTGTAACGGTTTCTAGAGCGAAGTTTACAGGAGCATTGGTGACGCCTTCTATTTTGTTAAGCCGCTTTTCAATCCGATTTGCGCAGGCCGCACAGGTCATGCCTTCAATATCGAATTCAGCTTTTTCTGTTATGACGTGATAGCCCAGCTTTTCAATTTTTTCCTGAATCGCTGCAGCCCCTGTTTCAGCAGGATCGAAGGTGACATTTGACGTTTCGGTTGCCAGATTGACATTGGCATCTGTGACACCCGGCATCCGCTTGAGGCCTTTTTCAATTCTGGATGCACATGCCGCACAGGTCATCCCAGATACCTGCATCGCGATTTCCTTTTGTTCACTCAACATACTCACTCCTTTATATACACCCGGGGGGTATATAAAAATGAAAGAAATATCGCGCCTTCATAAAGGCGCGATACCTTGAATCAATCGGCTACATCATAGCCTTGATCTTCTATCGCATCCGTAATGTCTTTGACTGATACTTTGTCAGCATCAAACGAAACATCGACTTTTCCCGCTTCTAGGTTGACATGAACAGCACTGACGCCATCCAGTTCTCCTACGCTCGTTTCCACTGCTTTGACGCAGTGCTGACAAGACATTCCTTCAACTTGCAATGTTTTTTGTTCCATATGAATTCCTCCTGTTTATTCTTTCTGTTTTCATCCTACCATACCCCCGTAGGGTATTACAATAAAAAAAGACTTTATGATTTTGTGAACTTTTTAAATACGTCCAAAAGCTCAGAAATGGCCTGTTCCCCGTCTCCACTTTTGATGGCATCTGCTACACAATGATGGGCGTGGTCCTCAAGCAAGTGAAGCGCCACATTTTTCATTGCCGCCTGAACAGCCGAAATCTGCACAAGGATATCTACACAATATCTATCGTTTTCCACCATATTTTGAATGCCTCTGACTTGGCCCTCTATCCGCTTCAGCCGGTTTGTGATTTGATCCTTTTCTTTCGAGCTTTTATGGTTTAATGCTTTATGTTCGTTATGTTTCTCCATACGTACACCTCTGTTCCTTATATTAATTCCCATTATACTGATTGTCCAAACTGTTGTCTAAGCATGCCGCGGCAAAAAATGAATCAGTTAGGTTTTACCATTTGATCAGGAGGGTATATACTTCTTGTAAAAACGCTTTTAAAGGGGAGAAGAAAAGTGGATACGATAAAGGTTGGGATATTAGGGTACGGACTTTCTGGTTCTGTGTTTCACGCACCGCTGCTTGCTGTTCTGGATGAGTATCACATCAGCAAAGTCATGACATCGCGGACAGAAGAAGTGAAACGGGATTTTCCGGATGCTGAAGTTGTGCATGAGCTTGAGGAAATCACAAATGACCCGGCCATTGAGCTTGTCATCGTCACCACCCCGAGCGGCCTTCATTACGAGCATGCTATGGCATGCATACAGGCCGGAAAACATGTTGTGATGGAAAAACCGATGACAGCAACGGCCGAAGAGGGGGAGAAATTAAAGAAGGCTGCTGATGAAAAAGGTGTATTGTTAAGCGTATATCATAACCGACGCTGGGATAACGACTTTTTAACGATTAAAAAGCTGATCGCTGACGGATCGCTTGAAGATATCAATACATATCAAGTCTCCTATGACCGCTACAGACCTGAGGTTCAAGCACGGTGGCGTGAAAAAGAAGGCGCTGCCACTGGTACGCTGTATGATCTCGGCTCCCACATCATAGACCAAGCACTGCATTTGTTCGGGATGCCTAAAGCCGTTACTGCAAACGTGATGGCCCAGCGTGAAAATGCCGAAACAGTTGACTATTTTCATTTAACTCTAGATTATGGCAAGCTCCAAGCCATTCTATACGGAGGATCGATCGTTCCGGCAAACGGCCCTCGTTATCAAATCCACGGACAGCATTCCAGCTTTATAAAATACGGAATCGACGGACAGGAAGACGCACTCAGAGCGGGAAGAAAACCGGAGGATGACAGCTGGGGCGCGGATGATCCGGAGTATTATGGACAGCTGACAACCGTTCATGGCACGGACAAAAAAACAGAAACCATCCCATCAGTAAATGGCTCCTACCTTACCTATTACCGCAAAATAGCGGAAAGCATACGGGAAGGCGCAGCGCTGCCAGTCACCGCTGAGGAAGGTATTGATGTCATCCGCATCATTGAAGCCGCGATGAAAAGCAGTGAAGAGAAACGAACCATTATGCTGGAGCACTAAATAAAAGCCTCCCCATTAATTAGGGGAGGCTTTTTCATTAAAATGTTTTTCCTGCTTCTTTCGCACGCGCAATCGCGTCTTCTTTAATTTGCTGTGCTTTATCAGGCTCCGCATTATGTCCCTCTACGAAAATGCCATCGAAGGATGGTACACCGAAGAAGTTCATCATGATGCCGATGTAGCGGTGGCCCATTTCCATTTCAGCCGCAGGACCCTCTGAATAGTAGCCTCCGCGTGCTTGGATATGAATCGCTTTTTTATCAGTTAACAATCCGACAGGGCCTTGTTCAGTGTATTTGAATGATTTTCCTGCAACTGCAACAGAATCAAGATACGCTTTCATTACTGGCGGGAATGAGAAGTTCCATAAAGGAGTAACGAATACGTACTTATCGGCAGATACAAATTGATCGCTAAGCTCTCCCAGACGGCCGACTTTTGCTTTTTCGCTTTCAGAAAGCTCTTCAAAGCCTGTTCCTGATTGAAGCTTGCCCCAGCCGCTGAAAACATCTGCGTCAATGTGCGGGATGTCTTCATTGTACAAATCAATATGTACAACTTCATCATTTGGATTCGCTTCTTTGTAAGATTCAATGAATGCTTTACCTGTTGCCATACTGTAAGAAGTTGCTTCATCATGCGGGTGAGCAGTGATATACAATACTTTTGCCATTTTAACCAGCCCTTTCGTTTTTAAAAATCACACATCAATTATTATCATACAGATGCACTGCCATTATTCTTTCTCTCTTACGCTTTATTATAGAGACAACAAAAATTACTTTCAAGTAAAATATCTCGAATTAAAGATTATTTAACTCTTCCAAACTGTTCACTTTTCAAAAGCGGTCCGCAAGCCGGAATACAGTGCAGAGAGCTCCTTGCTGATCCGCGGATAATAAGGAACATTCGGTACTTGTATGTCCGCAGGCATCCTTTTCATCAAAGCGGATTGTTCAGCCTGTTCAAAAAATGCCCTTAGCTGCTTCATCTCTTCTTCAGAAAACGGAGCAGGCGGTCGATGATGGGCTTGTGCCGAGAGCAAATAATACCCTAAGTGCTGAGCACCGGAAATGGCAGGCCAAAGCGCATCCGCATGAGTATTGGGAAATTCCCCAAGCGCCTTGTCATACGCATCCCGAAGCCTGACCAGGCTCACCCTTAACTTGTGTTCGTCTGCTTTCAACCCGGTTAACAGTTTCTCCATAAACAGCCCTTCCATCCGGATTACGTCCCGCATCAGTTCAGGCAGCCGCTTCGTTGAAAATCGCCTCCACAAAAGCATCGTTCCCAATAGTCCGATCACGCTGCCAACAGCTACATCCATCAGCCTCGCTATCATAAAATAACCGCCGTCCGCACCGCCATGCATGCTTTCTGTAATGACAAGCGCATTTGCGGTCAAAAAAGGCACGGCCAGCGCATAATTGCGGACAATCAGCATCTCAAGAAGACATTGCAGCGCTGCAATACATAACGCAATATAAACACCGCCCGGTTTAACAAACAGGATTGCGCCTGCCAGCCCCACACCGATCACAGTTCCGGCCGAACGCTGAATGGCCCTGTGAAGCGTAAAGACAACAGTAGTGCCAAGCATGACCGCTGCTGCCGAAAGCGGAATCCAATAGGAGCGTGCAAAACCGAATGTAAGGGCAAACATATCGGCGGCAAACAGCACAATCCCGTACTTTAACGACCGTATCAAAACGGGAGACTGCCAGTCAAAGGCATTTCTCAAAAAGTAGAAAGAGGATGGCAGGCGGCTTGGTTCCCCGTCCAGCTGCTTATCAAACCGCCCTAAAGCGATATGCAAAGCCTCATTGATTTCTCCAAACAGCTTCCGGCTTGGCTCTGATTCATTCTCGTTAATCTGAAATGCACTGGAAACACGGGCATGCCCAAGCATATCTCCGGTTTGGCGGAGTGCCTTTTCAATCTGTGCCTTCTCTCCGTCTGGCGTTTCAGCTGAAAAATGAATGATGGCAAGGAATATGTCGTCAGCTTTTTCGAGCAGGCGGAAAAATCGTTCATCATGCTGTGATTTTTTCCGCCTGTTCCCCTTGCCGAGAACCGTTTGACGAGCTGTTCTGAGCATGAGCACCGTCTGATGCTGCGCGTTATGGAATCCTGACGTCCCAACGGCCGAAAGACATGCTGCCAGCTGATGGTATGTTTTTTGCAGCACTGCCTCCTCCGGTCCATGTTTGTTCCATAACCACCCGATTAAGGCGATACTCATGGCGAAAATGCCGCCGAGAAACGTCAATCCCGCTCTAAACAGCGCTTGTGAAGGGTCGGCCGGCAGCCCTGAGCTAACTAAAAAAGCAAGGACAAAAAACATCGGCGCAGGGCCTTGTATACCGAGCGCGCTAAAAATAAACATCGCCGCTGCACCGATCAGCCCCAGGACAGCCGCCATCATCCAAACCGTATCGGACAAAAGTGTGCCTAATCCAAATGAAAGGGCGATCCCAATGGAAACCAAGAGCAGCTTCAAAGCGCGCTTTTTATACGCTTCACCGCCCGCATATAAATAAACAAAGCCCCCGATGCTTGCAGTTAAACCGTAATCCGTGTGACCCGCCAATGCGCCGATCAGCACAGGAAACCCCGAAGCGATGCCTGATCCGATTGCCTTTTTCCATGGAAAGGGATGTGCATGAATGCGAAAGGCATCTTTCACGATGCTTGGCATGGTTCTTTGATTGTTCTCAGCAGTCTTGTTCATATGACAAAATCCTTTTCAATGAATGTGTAGAACTCTTCCCGTTTATCCGCTATAGTATGCCCCAAAAACGTTAAAAAAGCAGAGACCGTACCGTCTCTGCCTGTCTTACATCAATTTATTCGCAATATCCTGAATTGGCTTGATCCAGTTGCTGTACGTCAGCTCGGCCGCTTTTTTTCGATCCTTCTCCTTACATGCCTGAATGATTTGTTCATGCTCTTCAATCGAATTTTGCGGCGATTTGAAAAAAAGATATTCGAGCCGAAGAATATGCATATGAAGAACAGATGTGAAATTGCGGATATATTCATTATCGGCCGCATCAATCATGACATCATGAAACGTTTTATCAAGCCCAAGCACTTCATAGATTTCATTTCGGTCAATAGCCGCCTTCATTTGCTGATTGATCGCCGCCATCTCCTCCAAGTGGGATGACTGAATGTTTTCAATAGCCAGTTCGGCAGCGGTGGATTGCAGAGCCGCCATTGGCGGATACACCTTGAAAACATCGTTTTTTTCAATTTGTGAAATTCTTGTTTCTTTCCCCGGTGACATTTCAACAAAGCCTTGTACTGCCAATAATTGCAGAGCTTCTCTGACTGGCGTTCTGCTGACGCCAAGCGCTTTCGCTAACTCGTCGTCATTGATTTTTTCTCCAGGAGCAAGAATGCCTTCCACGATCCATTTTTGAATTTGTTCCAATGCAATCGTTTTAGCTGTCTGCCTGACAGGCTTCGGGGTATTTGACGGGATTGGCATAAAAGCATCACCTCTGAATATTGGTTTGTTTTTTTAACGTCGCCGATTTGCCGGCACTCTTCTTTTGCGATAAAACAAAAATCATTACCAAAATACATGCTGCTCCTGCCGCTTGATATAATCCAAAGGACACACCGAGCCACAGAATGGAGAATGCCACTGCCGCAACCGGCTCAGAGCACCCAAGCATGCTCGCTTCTTGCGGAAATAAGTATTTCAAGCTTGTCAAATACATATAAAAACCCAATAGCGTTCCGAAAATGACAATAAAACCGACTGATACGTTCTCAGAAATCGTCCATCCCTGTACATCAACGTCCCATGGGGGATGGATAAAGCTCATGCCAATGCCTCCGATCAGCATTCCCCAGCCAATGACGAGAGCAGATCCCCATTTTTTCAAGAGAGAACTGGAGTACAGCGTATAAAAGGCAAGAGCCGCAGCAGAAAGCAAGCCCCATATGACAGACAAAGGCGAGACGGTTAAATTATTAATACTTCCATTGGTCAGCAATAAAAAAGTGCCTCCCATAGCCAGCACAAGTGCGCAAATATCTGCAGACTGAAAGGAATTCTTCCGTGTCACAAGCATAAACAGCACAATCATAACGGGTGCCAAGTACTGAAGAAGCGTAGCTACAGCTGCATTTCCAGTTCCGATTGAAGCTAAAAATGTATACTGAACGCCCAGCATGCCGACAATCCCGAAAACAATCAGCTGGATAGCCGATTTTTGATCTTTCCATATCTCCCACACAGCACGTCTGTTTTTACCGGCAGATATGATCATCAGCAGAAGCAAGCCAGATAAAAGCAAACGCACGGTGACAAGCCACTCTACCGACACATCACTTGTTTCAAACAAATGCTGGGCAACAGTTCCCGATAATCCCCAAAAAGCAGCTCCAACAATGACCATAAAAAATCCGTACATCCGTTGTTTTTGAGTCGCCAACGTACATCCTCCTGACAGATAATATGCAATATATTACATATTATATCGTTTCACTTTTCAGAAAACAAAGGTTTTTTACAAACATAAAAACAGTGCCTGTCAGCACTGCTTTGTTGCATTACTCTCCTTTAAGAGAAGATGAATAAAAAATAAAGGATAAATTAACAGATATCCGTTAAACAGCCACCAAACAAGATCAAAGTCCCTGCTGAATGTCCAGAATGAAATCGCCTGAAGGCCTGAACAACAGGTCAGCACAAGTGAAATCAGCGCCATCAGCTTCCAGTCAGCACGATTCACCCGATGTAAGTACAAGCTGTACAACCCTGTTAAAGAGATTAAGATATCCAGCGGGAAAAAAGACCAGTTCCAGGCGATCATAAACGGATGGTCATGGTGTTTAAAAGCCCAGCTTTCCGGTATCAGTGAAAACCCGGCTGACAGCCAGTACAAGATAAAACCGATATCAGTCACGAGAAAAAACAGTTTCATATATCTCATTTGTACTGCCCGCTTTTATGTACCGGCTCAGACACCGCAGCATGCTCGATCAGATTTAAAGACACAACACCGGCAATAATCAATCCAATTGAAATGAGTTTCATGACACTAACATGTTCTTGAAAAAACAAAAAACCAACGACTGTAATCAGGACAATTCCCATCCCTGACCATACAGCATAAGCAACAGATACATCAATGGATTTTAGCGTAAGCGTCAGAAAGAAGAGACTGCCGCCATAAAAGAAAATCAACAGCACGCTGGGAGTAAGCTTTGTAAAACCTGACGATAGCTTCATGCTGACCGTCCCGGCAACTTCAAACAGAATCGCTAAGCATAGAAACACCCAATTCACGTCGCATCAGCCTCCTCATCAGCTGTTATGCCGTTAAACAATACATCTACAATTGATTCAAGAACCTCTCCTGTCGTGAATTGATGTTTGAGCGGATATTCAGGGTCATACACTTGGTTGATGCTTCCTATATACATATGAACAAACAAGTCCGGGTTGATGTTTCTGATTCTTTTTTGCTGTTTGCACTCGTTTAATAACTCTAGGACAACCGTCCATTCTTCCTTAATAAACGTATCTAATGTAAGCCACGCTTCGTAATGGTATTTCTTCAGTTCACTTAATAATCCCATGTTCAGAAGTTCCATTCCCTGCGGAAGACCGATCAGCATTTTTTTCACTTTTTCAAGCACATCTAAACTTTCATTCTCATAAATGTCTCTTTCCATTTGCTTCATCTCTGCGATAAATTGCTCGACAACCGCTTCCGCAAGTTTGTCTTTTGATGAATAATGCGCATAGAGCGTCCGCTTGCTCGTTCCCAGCGCTGCCGCCAAATCATTCATCGTAAATGAAAATCCTTTCTGCCTGATCAGCCGGATGGTTTCCTCAAGAATTCTTTTTTCCAAATCAATCCCCTCGCTTCCGGTACTAAAAAAACTATATTGGTACCAAAATTATACGACAGCAATTTATGGAAATCAACATCATATAAAAAAACCTCTCCCAAAAGGAGAGGTTTAAAAGACACTGCGGACCAAACCGCCGTCCGCCCGAAGTGCCGCGCCATTGATCGCAGAGGAAAGCGGACTGCTTAAAAATGTAACGAAGTGGGCGATTTCTTCCGGACGGATCAGTCTTTGAATAATGGATGTCGGCCGGTTTTCTTTCATAAAACGTGCCTCAGCTTCTTGAACAGTCAGGTTTTCACCAGGATAAAGCGAATTCAGCATTGTTTCCACACCCTCTGTTAAGGTAGAGCCCGGCATGACGGTGTTGACCGTGACATTCGTACCGGTTGCCAGCTCCGCCAAACTGCGGGAAATGGACAGCTGCATCGTTTTTGTCGCACTGTAATGGGCCATTTCCTGTGACGGCATAATCGCCGCTTCACTGGCAATGAAAATCACACGCCCTTCTTTTTTCTCTATCATGTTGTGCAAATATTTGCGTGTCAGCCTTACCCCGCTCATAATGTTCACTTCAAAAAAACGAAACCATTCATCATCA
>NZ_JAVAXX010000158.1:0-15071 GCF_042709275.1 Bacillus sp. LR_5
TTAAAATTTTAAAAAACATTTGGAAACTTTAAGTGCTGCCTGCCATTCGTCTTGTTCAGTTGTTCTAGCTATTCCATCTTGTATTTGAGGGTGATGACTTAAAGCGGGATAAGTTTTAGGGGTGAATGAGATGACCGGAATGGTAACGGAAAGAAGGTCTGTGCATTTTATTGCTGAGGCATTAACAGAAAACTGCAGAGAAATATTTGAACGGCGCAGGCATGTTTTGGTGGGGATCAGCCCATTTAACAGCAGGTTTTCAGAGGATTATATTTACAGATTAATTGGATGGGCGAAAGCTCAATTTAAAAGCGTTTCAGTTTTACTTGCAGGGCATGAGGCGGCTAATCTTCTAGAAGCGCTTGGAACTCCGAGAGGAAAGGCTGAACGAAAAGTAAGGAAAGAGGTATCACGAAACAGGAGATTTGCAGAAAGAGCCCTTGTGGCTCATGGCGGGGATCCGAAGGCGATTCATACATTTTCTGATTTTATAGATAACAAAGCCTACCAGCTGTTGAGACAAGAAGTTGAACATGCATTTTTTGAGCAGCCTCATTTTCGACATGCTTGTTTGGACATGTCTCGTGAAGCGATAATCGGGCGTGCGCGGGGCGTCAGTTTGATGATGGAAGAAGTCAGTGAGGATATGCTGAATTTGGCTGTGGAATATGTCATAGCTGAGCTGCCGTTTTTTATCGGAGCTCCGGATATTTTAGAGGTGGAAGAGACACTCCTTGCTTATCATCGTCCGTGGAAGCTGGGTGAGAAGATCAGTAACCATGAATTTTCTATTTGTATGCGGCCGAATCAAGGGTATCTCATTGTACAGGAAATGGCGCAGATGCTTTCTGAGAAACGGATCACATCTGAAGGATGATAGGGGGAGTAAAACATGAGCCAATCGATTAAATTGTTTAGTGTGCTTTCTGATCAATTTCAAAACAATCCATATGCTTATTTTTCACAACTGCGGGAGGAAGATCCGGTTCATTATGAAGAGTCGATAGACAGTTATTTTATCAGCCGCTATCATGATGTCCGCTATATCCTTCAGCATCCGGATATCTTCACGACGAAATCACTTGTTGAGCGTGCCGAACCAGTCATGCGAGGCCCTGTGCTGGCCCAAATGCATGGAAAAGAACACTCTGCCAAAAGAAGAATTGTAGTGAGAAGCTTTATCGGTGACGCACTGGATCATCTGTCTCCATTGATTAAACAAAATGCAGAAAACTTGTTAGCGCCTTATCTTGAAAGAGGGAAAATTGATCTCGTCAATGATTTTGGAAAGACGTTTGCGGTGTGCGTCACGATGGACATGCTCGGGCTGGATAAAAGAGACCATGAAAAAATCTCTGAGTGGCACAGCGGAGTTGCCGATTTTATCACGAGTATCTCTCAATCTCCTGAAGCGCGGGCACATTCGTTATGGTGCAGCGAACAGCTTTCCCAATACTTGATGCCGGTCATTAAAGAACGTCGCGTCAATCCGGGATCAGATTTAATTTCGATCCTATGTACTTCTGAATATGAAGGCATGGCGCTGTCGGACAAGGATATACTCGCACTGATTCTTAATGTGCTGTTAGCCGCAACGGAACCGGCTGATAAGACGCTGGCACTGATGATCTACCATTTGCTCAACAATCCTGAGCAGATGAATGATGTTTTGGCTGACCGTTCGTTAGTTCCGAGAGCCATTGCGGAGACATTGCGTTATAAACCGCCGGTTCAGCTGATTCCGCGGCAGCTGTCCCAAGATACAGTGGTCGGCGGTATGGAAATCAAAAAAGATACGATTGTTTTTTGTATGATCGGTGCGGCTAACCGGGACCCTGAAGCATTTGAACAGCCTGACGTGTTTAATATTCATCGGGAAGATCTTGGCATCAAGAGCGCTTTTAGCGGCGCCGCCCGGCATCTCGCTTTCGGATCCGGCATTCATAACTGTGTAGGAGCAGCTTTTGCCAAAACCGAAATCGAAATTGTAGCTAATATTGTGCTGGATAAGATGCGGAATATCAGATTAGAGGAAGATTTTTGTTATGCTGAGTCCGGTCTGTATACACGCGGACCCGTCTCACTTCATATTGTATTTGACAGGGCTTAATAATATGGAAAGGTCTCTCCCGTGCGGGTGAGGCTTTTTTACATATGCTTGATCCACAAGTTAATAAACGCAGTCACTGTTTTCAACTCATCAATTGAAAATTCATTGAAGAGCTGTTTGTATTGCTCCTTTGCTTTTTGATGAAGCTGTTCATGTAACCCCGCCAGTTCTTTGCCGCTTTCAGTTAACGTATAAAAAATTTCTTTTTTGTTGCCCGGCTTTTTTGTCACTGTAATGATGTTATGTTTCAACAAAGCTTGAATTGCTTTTGAAACAGCTGCTTTTGAGATATGTAAGCGGGATGCTAAGAAGCTGTTATTCACATTTTTGCTGGTATGTAAACAGGAAACAATGTGAAGCTGGGTCAATGTCCAGTCTTTTTTGAGGTGGTCGAGATGTTGTGAGGACGGAATCTGCACCTTTTGCCAGACGCGTTTATCTCTTTTTAATGCGAATTGTTGTATAGCTTGAAATAATTCATCATGAATGCTGTTGTTCATCAATTTGCCTCTCTGATTTAATTGTTAACTGGTTAACTATCCTTAGTTTACTGGGGAATAGTGGAATTTTCAAGAGGCAGACGTTTTTTTGTTCTTTATGCACAAAAATGAACTCATAAGCTTCCCTGTTCAGACGCAAAATACATGAAAAGGGAGGTGCTTTGATGAGGAAATACACGGTTATTGCTTCTATATTACTGTCTTTTCTTTCCGTTTTGTCTGGCGGCCATCATGAATCGAAAGCTTTTCCTGTTGTACAGCAGGAACTATTTCAAACGCCTCATTACATACCCTTGCTTGAAAATCCTCCTCAAATTGATGTGAAAGCTGAAATGAGAAGCAATCTAATGATTGAGGCTCAAGTTCGCGATAATTCGTATCAAGCATTTTCCGCCTTTCTTTTTTATAAACAAAGTAATGAGCTGGGCTACAAAATGGTGCCGATGGACCCGACCCCCGGAGCGGTCCGCAAGTTTTTGGCACAAATTCCGAAACGTTTGATTTGGAACAGCGAGCTTGAGTATTACATTGTGATGTCGAATGGGAAGCAGCGGGTTGAGTCGGAGACGAAGAAACTGAAGCTTGAAGGATACCAGGCTGACCTTGCCCATATTCCGGAGCTTCTGATCACAGAACTGGCGGTTGATACGAAGAATATAGGACGCGCAGACGGTTATGAATTTATTGAGATTTTTAATACGACTGACAGAACGATTGATTTTAAAGACTACCATATCCGTTACCGCTACCCAAAAGAAGGGCCTGACTCCGATCTGATTTGGAGACCTGATGAAAAGATCTTGATACCATCCGGCGAAACGTTTGTCGTCTGGCTGAAGCCTGCCGGGCATCCAGAATTGACGTCAGCGGATTTCAATCGTTATTATCAGACACAACTTAAAGAAGGAAAAAATCTCGCGGTGATAGACGAGACAGAGGGTATGGCCAATACGAGGCCGCGGGCCGTTGTGATATCAACGAATACAGGAAAGGACATTTCGGTTGCGCATTATCGGAAACATGCGCTGCGCCGGCTGTCATCAGTGCTTTATAAGTATCCGTTGAACGGAACAGCAGAACTTCTGAACATTTCAATCGGGGAAAAGAATCCGTCTCCCGGAACCGTATTACAGGCACAGGTACCCGACCAGAAACGGAAAATCAAGCTCGATAAAGAAAAGCCGGTTATTGAGGATTTGACTGACCGCAAGCCTGTCCGCCCTGCTGAAAGCATTGAGCTGCGGGCTGACATACGGGACCGAAGTCTAGTGAAAACAGCTGCCTTTTACTACCGGACGGATGAGAACAAACCGTTTAAGCGAATTCTTGCTGAAAAAGACCGTAACGATAATCTCTACCATTATATTGTGTATTCGCCTGAATTGATCGGGAAGGATCAGCTAGAGTATTATGTGGCGGCCGGGGACGGGATCAATGAAGCGAGAACGCCGGTCAAAATGATTGATATTAAACAAACAAGCAAGGCGCACGGCCTGCGGTTGAATATTGAAAACAGAGACACGCTGTCGGGAACTCAATTTCTCAAAGCCACGACAGAAGGGCGAGCTGACAGCATTAAGCTGTGGATTGACGGGAAAAAACAAGTGACAGAGCCTGCGATGGAAAAGGAAGTATATTTTGCATTCGATACGAGGAAAACGAACCTTTATTTTAAAAACGCGGTAACGATGGAAGGCAAAGTGCTGAAGGTGTTCGATGATACAACAAATAAATACCGCACCTATTCTGTTCCGTTGCCAGAGACACTGCTTCGGAAAGGGAAGCAGCTGCAGCGTATTACAATACGATCGGGTTCGAAGGTGTCTCCGTTTGATACGGCTGAAAACCGTGATGACTTCTTAGTCAAAAACGCCCGATTGGTGTTATCAGATGGAACGGTGATCAGGGATCAGAGGGTGTCTCCTGAGAAGGAACTCTTTATTGGCGATAATCAGCGCTCGAATAAAAGCTGGCAATTTCAGTTCAATCTGCCTGACGGACTATTTACATCACAGCTGCTGGAGTGGGACACATCAAAGCTTTCTGAAGGCGCTCACCATATTCAAGCAAGCGACGGCAAGGAAAATGTCAGCCTGGTTGTACGGGTAGATAATTCAGGACCTCACATTGAGCCGAATATCACCGAGGGGCAAACGTATAAAGGAAATCTTATCCTGCAGGCGGATATGTATGATAAATGGAGCAAAATTGAGGAAGCGGAAGCGTCTTTAGATGGAGAAAGCATTACACTCCCATATCATACGTCCTCTTCTGATCTTTTGCCGGGAAAACATTCTCTAAAAGTGACAGCAACGGATCTCGCGGGCAATAAAACAGTGATTGAGAGGATATTTAAAACCGAACGAGAGCATCCGGACCAGCCGGAGGTTATAGACAGCGAAGCCGACACGCATAAGGCCAAGCTTTCTGTACGGGTGAAAGATCCGACGAATGATGCCATGGATGTTGGTTTTTATAGGGGATTTCAATATACAGCGCGCAATCATGTGAAAATATTTAAGCACGCGTCACTGACTGAACCGCCGAAAAGCTTTGTGCCGGAAAGGGAGACCCCATTTACGAATAAAGAATTGGAGCGGGTATCAGCTACTGATGGAAAAACAGTATCGACAGAAAACAAAGAGCTTTTCCCTTATCATCGCTTTGAAGTGACGGTTGATCCATCAATTGATGAGAATGATCTGGCAGAAGCGGTTTGGAAGGGCAGTTCTTTGCCGGGGAGAAAGGTGACGATGTATGCTTGGAATTATCGGACAAACGAATGGCAGCCTGTTGACAGCTTCGTCGCGAAGGATGACAAACCGTTTACGCTGAAAGCGTCTGTGATTGCCGCCGATTTTGTACGGGAGGCGAAAATGAATGTGATTGTACAGGATGAAATTCCTCCTGCGAAGGATATGTACACATTTGTCTGGATGTCTGATACACAGTATTACGCCGAAAGCTATCCGCATATTTTTGATAAACAGACAGAATGGATAAAAGATAATCAAAAGCAGCTCAATATCAAATATGTGTTCCACACGGGTGATATTGTAGATGATTCCGCTGATATCAGACAGTGGAAAAACGCTGATCGGTCAATGTCCGTTCTGGATAAGAACGGAATACCTTACGGCGTGCTGGCCGGCAACCACGATGTGGGGCATAAGGACGGCTCCTACAGGGCGTTTGGCAAATATTTTGGTAGCGATCGTTTTGATAAAAAATTGCATTATGGCGGTTCCTATAAAAATAACCGCGGACATTATGACCTGATTTCTAGCAACGGCAATGATTATATCATGCTGTACATGGGATGGGGCATTACGGATGAAGACATCGCGTGGATGAATCAGGTGCTGAAGAAACACCCTGACCGGATGGCAATTTTAGCTTTTCATGAGTATTTGCTGGTCAGCGGAAACAGAAGCCCGATCGGGGAGAAAATATTCAAAGAAATCGTAAAGCCGAACCCGAATGTCGTGATGGTATTGAGCGGGCATTATCATAGTGCGATGAGAAAAACAGATGAGCTGGATGATGATGGTGATGGGAAGCCGGATCGTCTTGTGCATCAAATGCTGGCCGATTATCAGGGCGGGCCAGAAGGCGGTCAAGGGTATTTGCGTTTGCTTCAATTTGACCAGGCCAATGACATGGTGCACGTATCGACGTATTCTCCGTATGTAAAGGATAAGAATTACTATGATACGGATACCTATGGCAACAAGGATGAATTTTCCCTTTCGCTTGATTTGAAGCCAAGAATCAAAAAGGTGGAAACCGATTATTTTAGATGTAATGTTTATACCAATGAAGAGCTCGGAAAACGGGAGCAAGTGAAGAGCGGGGATACAGCTGAATTCCGCTGGGATCACCTTGAACCGCAGTCTGTTTATTATTGGTACATTATAGTGGAAGACAGTTTTAACGGCAAAACGAAATCACCGATCTGGAAGTTCAAGACGAAAAAAGAAACATATCGTCCGGCACCAGACCAGTTTGATTTTCGCCATGTCTCCAATCCTTAAAAAGGGTTGGAGGCTTTTTTTATGAAAGACGATCCATATAGTGGACAAATGTATAACGGTCGCCTCTGTATACGGATTTTGCATGCTCAAAAGCAGTTCCGTTCTGCAGATATGTCGTTCGTTTAATTAATAGGACAGGCGCTCCCTTTTGAATACCAAGAATATTCGCTTCTTCCGTGGTGGCAGCGCTTGGCTCAAGCTCCTGTTTTGCACGGGAAATCGGTATGCTGTTGTACCTTTCAATATGATCATAGATCGACGACTGAAAATGCGATTCGTTCAATTCACCCGCAAGCTCAAACGGAATATGTGAGGACTCAATCGCCATCGGAATATCATTTGCCAGCCGCACCCGAGTGATTTTATGGATAGAGGAGGGGTGCCCGAAGCCTAATATAGCCGCGAGCTCCTCAGTTGAATCAATAAGCTGATAATCAATGAGCCTGCTGCCCGGTGTCATCCCGCGGCTTTTCATATCCTCGGTAAAGCTTGTCAGCCCTTGAAGTGCTTGTTCCATTTTTGGCTTGCTGACAAAGGTGCCCCGCCCTTTCAGGCGATAGAGCAAGCCTTCATTAACTAAATTAGAAAGCGCCTGGCGAACTGTCATCCGGCTGATCCCGAATTGTTCGGCATATTCGCGCTCAGAAGGAAGAGGCATATCCGGCTGCAGTTCTCCGCTCTTAATTTGGGTTTTTAATTGCTCCATAATCTGATAATAAATCGGAATAGGCGATTGTTTATTGATATTCATAAGTCAGCATGTTCCTTTCAAGGTCTTAATGACGCGGCTTCACGATCAATCAAAACCGTAACATCGGAATGCAGGTGCAAAGCAGATGCGGGAAAATCTTCGCTGATGTTTCCTTCTAACAGCTTATGAACAGCTTCCGCTTTGCTTTTTCCAGAAATAAGCAGCAGAATGCGCTTGCTTGAGAGTATCGTTTGAATTCCCATTGTCAATGCTTTTTTCGGCACGCTGTCTATGGAGGGAAAATATCTGGCATTCGCTTGGCGGGTTTGCTCATTTAATGTCACAACATGAGTTCGCGACTTGAAAGACGTTCCCGGTTCGTTAAAGCCGATGTGTCCGTTTCGGCCGATGCCGAGAAGCTGAATGTCAGTGCCGCCGAGGGACTCGACTAGCTGTTCATACCGTCTGCATTCGTCCTCCAAATCGTCTGCATTTCCATTCGGAATAAAATGCCGGCTAGGCTTGCTGTCGATATGCTGAAATAAACGGTCATTCATATAGAAGTGATAGCTGTTCGGGTCATTGCTTGAAAGTCTGGCGTACTCATCCAAATTAACTGTAGTGACGTTTTGAAATGAGAGATTCTCAGTTTGGTGCAGGCGGATCAGCTCGCGATACGTGCCTTCCGGTGTGCCGCCCGTCGCTAACCCGAGAACGGCATCAGGTTTTTCTTTGATTGTATCTGCCGTTATTCTGGCTGCTTTTTGGCTTAGCTCTTCATACGTTTGACATTCCATTACTTTCATATCTGGTCAGCCTCCTTGGATATAAATGCAATGTTTCCGCGGCAAATGGTGAGAATCACCTCGCAATCACTGCTGACAATCACCAAATCTGCATCTTTTCCCACAGTCACACTGCCTTTTCGGTCAAAGATGCCCAGCTGTTTGGCCGCGTTTGCAGAAGTTATATTAGCTATATCCGTCCAAGAGCAATTTGTAAACTCACGCATATGCCGTGCGCCTTCGTTCATTTTGAGGATCGAACCGGCAAGGGTTCCGTCTGAAAGAAGAGCTGTTCGTCCTCTTACCGTCACACTTTGGCCGCCGAACTCATATACGCCGTCTTTCAGGCCTTTTGCCCTCATGGAATCGGTAATTAAAATGAGCTTGCTGCTGCCTTTCGCCAAAAAAGCAAGCTTTGCAGCTAAAGGGTGGGAGTGAATGCCATCGGCGATAAGCTCTGTCACAAACCCATCATGGGCCAGCGCCGTTCCGATCACTCCGGGCTCTCGGTGATGAAACGGGCTCATCGCGTTGTACAGATGGGTCATATGGCTCGCCCCTGCTTTTGCGGCATCCGACAGCAATGCGGAATCGGCATCCGTGTGCCCCATGGATGCGATAATCGATTCGTCTTTCAAATGGCGGATCAGTTCAAAATGCTGATCCTCCTCCGGCGCAAGTGTAACAATTTTGATCAGTCCGCCCGCCTCCTGCTGCCACTTTTTGAAAAGCGCAACATCCGAAGGCCTAATCCACTCCTTTGGCTGCGCTCCGGCTCTTTTAGGCGAAACAAAGGGGCCCTCTAAATGAATGCCGAGCAGTTCTGCACCTAATAAAGAGGACTCTTCAGCCGCTTTCCACTCTCTTGCGTTCACCAAAGCTTGAGAAATGTTCCCATGCTCTTGGGTAATCGTTGTGGCTAAAAAGCTCGTCGTGCCTTCTTCGGGCAGTCTTGACGACATGATGTCGAGCGTGGAAAAGCTAGCATCCATCGTATCTGCGCCATAGCCGCCGTGGATATGAATGTCAATCATGCCGGGAAGCAAAACGGAATCCGCAGGTGCTTGAATCTCTTTTGAATATGACTCCTTGGGCCGTTCTGTTGAGACTGTGCTGATTTTTCCGTCATTGATTCCGACATAGCCGTTTTTGATTACTTCATTTTCTGTCACGATCGCAATGTCTTTGATAAGAAGACTCTCTGCCATAGATGATCCGCCTTTCTGGAATTTGAATACCTTTATTTTACTCTTTTTCAGACTAGTGATCTAGACCAGCTGAGGTGTTTTCCCGCCTTTTATAAAATCTGTTTTAGGTTCAAGCCTGAAAGTGATAAAATGAAAGTATTGTGAGCAAGCTCGGGGCAGCCCGGAACAGGAGGAACATATCGTGGCAAAGGTTCGCACAAAAGACGTAATGGAACAGTTCAATTTGGAATTAATCAGCGGAGAAGAAGGAATTAACCGCCCGATTACAATGAGTGACCTATCAAGACCAGGCATTGAAATTGCCGGATATTTTACATATTACCCGAGAGAGCGCGTGCAGCTTCTCGGAAAAACAGAGCTTTCTTTCTTTGAACAGCTTCCTGAAGAGGAGAAAAAACAGCGAATGGATTCTCTGTGCACTGATGTAACACCAGCTATTATTCTTTCTAGAGATATGCCCATCCCGCAGGAGCTGATTGACGCCTCCGAGAAAAATGGGGTGCCTGTCCTCAGATCGCCGCTGAAAACGACAAGACTGTCAAGCCGTTTAACCAACTTCCTTGAGAGCAGGCTGGCGCCTACCACAGCAATTCATGGCGTTCTTGTCGATATATATGGTGTCGGCGTGCTGATCACAGGAAAAAGCGGCGTCGGAAAAAGCGAAACAGCGCTGGAGCTTGTGAAAAGAGGGCATCGCCTTGTTGCCGATGATTGCGTTGAAATACGGCAGGAGGATCAGGATACTCTTGTGGGAAACGCTCCGGAATTAATTGAGCACCTTCTTGAGATCAGGGGCCTTGGCATTATCAATGTGATGACGCTATTTGGCGCTGGCGCGGTCAGAAGCAATAAACGAATCACGATTGTCATGAATCTTGAACTCTGGGAGCAGGGCAAGCAATACGACCGGCTCGGACTTGAGGAAGAGACCATGAAAATCATTGATACAGAAATTACAAAACTGACGATTCCCGTCCGCCCAGGCCGAAATCTTGCAGTCATCATCGAAGTGGCAGCAATGAACTTCAGATTGAAGCGGATGGGGCTGAATGCCGCTGAACAATTTACCAACAAGCTGGCGGACGTCATTGAAGACGGTGAACAAGAAGAATAGGAGTTGGCGTTAAATGAATGAAGCGATAGAACCACTCAATCCGATAGCATTTCAGCTGGGGCCGTTAGCCGTCCATTGGTACGGAATCATTATCGGTCTCGGTGCTTTGCTCGGGCTGTGGATTGCGATGAGGGAAAGTGAAAAACGGGGGCTGCAGAAAGATACGTTTATTGATCTTGTCCTGTTTGCCATTCCGATTGCGATTATTTGCGCACGAATTTATTACGTTGCCTTTGAATGGGACTATTATGCGGCACATCCGGGAGAAATCATTAAGATTTGGAAGGGCGGCATTGCCATTCATGGCGGATTAATCGGCGCCATTTTAACGGGTTATGTGTTTTCGAGAGTGAAAAACCTTTCGTTCTGGAAGCTTGCGGATATTGCCGCGCCCAGCATTTTGCTCGGCCAGGCGATCGGCCGCTGGGGGAACTTCATGAATCAGGAAGCGCACGGCGAGGCTGTCAGCAGAGCCTTTTTAGAAAACCTGCACCTGCCTGAATTTATCATCAATCAAATGTATATCAATGGGCAATATTATCATCCTACTTTTTTATATGAATCACTATGGAGCTTTGTCGGCGTCATTGTTTTACTGCTGCTGCGCAGAGCGAATTTGCGTAGAGGCGAGATGTTCTTGATCTATATCATTTGGTATTCAATCGGAAGATACTTTATTGAAGGAATGCGGACTGACAGCTTAATGCTGACTGATTCACTTCGCATCGCTCAGGTGATTTCAATCGTATTGATTGTTTTGGCTGTGGCAGCCATCATCTTCAGACGCGTCAAGGGATATTCGAAGGAGCGGTACGCGGAGTAGACGTCAACAAAGGGGGATGAGGGATGAAGAAGATCTTTCTGGCCGGTCTTGCAGCAGGTTTTCAAACAACATGGACGCTGGGTAAAGTGATTTTCCCGGTAACGCTATTGGTCACTTTGCTTCAGCATACCCCTGTCATGGATTGGCTTGTACGGCTGATTACACCGGTAATGGGTCTCTTCGGGCTTTCTGGTGAAGCGGCCATTCCGCTTGTACTGGGAAATATGCTGAATCTGTATGCGGGAATTGCCGGGATTTTAACATTGGATTTATCTGTGAAAGAAGTCTTTATTTTAGCTGTTATGCTTTCTTTCTGTCATAACTTGATTATCGAATCGACAGTTGCCGCAAAGGTTGGTATCAGAATTGGCGTCATATTGGCCGTGCGCATCGGTTTGGCCGCTGTGTCAGCCATCGTCATCAACCTCATTTGGCATGGCGGAAAGGAAACGGCGCAGTACGGTTTTATCGCTGCGAAGAGCGCGGCGCCAGACAGCTGGCTAGGAATGTTGGCAGAAGCATTAACGAAAGCCGGACTTGGTGTTTTGCAGCTGGCGGCAATTGTCATCCCGCTGATGATTATCATCCAGTTTTTAAGAGATTTAGGCTGGCTGCATCGGTTTTCCAGGTGGCTGTCGCCGTTTACGCAGCTGCTTGGCATGAATAAAAATACGTCTATGACGATGGTGGCGGGACTGACGATTGGTCTGGCCTACGGAGCGGGTGTCATGATCAAAGCTGTCGAGGATGACGGCGTGAGCAAGCGGGATATGACATTGGCATTTATATTTCTCGTTGCCTGCCACGCGGTCGTGGAAGATACACTTGTCTTTATTCCGCTTGGCATACCCGTCTGGCCGCTTCTTTTGATTCGTGTCACCACAGCAGTTCTGCTGACAATGGCTATTGCGCACACGTGGAAAAAATGGAAACCCTCAGCGGTTGGAAAGGAAGCAATATGAGTGACAAACAAGTAACGACGATTCTGTTTGATTTAGACGGAACGCTTATTAATACGAATGAATTAATTATCGCGTCCTTTTTGCATACACTGGAGCATTATTATCCGAGCAAGTATAAACGAGAAGATGTCCTTGCATTTATCGGGCCGTCTCTTTTTGAAACGTTCTCTTCGATGGACCCTGATAAATGCGAGGATATGATCGCTATGTACAGAGCGTACAATCATGACATGCATGATTCACTCGTGACTGAATATGAAACGGTATATGAGACCCTGGATGCATTAAAAAAAGCCGGCTTTACATTAGGAATTGTGACAACAAAATTAAGAGATACTGTCAATATGGGCCTCAAGCTCACGGGAATCGGCGAATTCTTTGAAACAGTTGTCACCCTTGATGATGTGACGAATGCAAAGCCTGATCCCGAGCCTGTGCTGTTAGCGCTGAAACAGTTAGGAAGCAAGCCCGAGGAAGCCATTATGGTCGGAGATAATTACCACGATGTGCTGGCAGGCAAAAACGCCGGTACAAAAACGGCAGGAGTCGCATGGACGATTAAAGGGCCGGAAATGCTGGCGAAGCATGAGCCGGATTTTATGCTTGAGAAAATGAGTGATCTATTACAAATCGTTGGAGTGAAGTAATCTGTGAGAAAAACAGATCGTCATCCGGTCTCGGGGGCCAACTCACTGTGGCATGTCTATCAAACGGTACCTTTTCTAAAGGTCGTCAAAAATTTCATTGTCATTCAAATTGCGAGATATACGCCGTTTATAGGGATGAAAAACTGGCTGTACCGTACATTTCTGCGGATGAAGGTTGGAAATCAGACATCCTTTGCCCTCATGGTGATGCCAGATATCATGTTTCCGGAAAAGATCTCAGTCGGAACAAATACAATCATCGGGTACAATACGACCATTCTGGCCCATGAGTATTTGATTCACGAATACCGGATCGGCAAAGTTCTGATCGGAGACGAAGTGATGATTGGTGCCAACACGACCATTCTGCCCGGGGTGAAAATAGGAGATGGCGCAGTTGTGTCCGCCGGAACGCTTGTCCATAAGGATGTGCCTGACGGGGCATTTGTCGGCGGAAATCCGATGAGGATCATCTATACGAAGGAAGAAATGCAAGAAAGATTGAAAAAGTCCGCTGAATAACATCAGCGGACTTTTTTTGTTAAAATTGAGTGTTGTTGTTTTCGTAAATATGCTGAACACCAATCCATTTTTGACCGACATTAGAGTAGCGTGTATTTGTCATTCTGACCGTGCTTGTTTTGCTGTCCGTCCGGAATATCGCTTCCTTCATGTTTGTGATGGTGCACTTGTCGATGATCACATCAACGTGGAAGGTTGAACCACCAAGCTGTCTAATGAACTTCCCGCCATTGTCCGCCGTGAAATTTTTCACTGTGAAGGTACTGGCTTTATTGATTTGGAATATCTTATCTGACGCTTTTTGAGCAGAACCGCCGTCGATCGTCACTTTTCCTTCCTTCTTCACCGTTAACGCATCCTCACCAACATCTTCCCATTTCACATTCTGAATGTTAACGTTTCCATAAGTGTGTACGCCATCAGCGGCAGGTGCGCCAAGCATCACATTTTTCAGGGTTGCACCATCCTCCACACGAAAAACAGGGTCTTGGTTTTCTGATTGGCTTCCGTCGCCTAATTCTTTCCCTGCCACAAACCGCTGTCCTTTCCCGTCATATGTTGTATTTTTTGGTACGATAATTGTTTCGTGCACCACTTTGTCTGCTGCAAAAGCGGTTGATGGCTGAAACTGGCTGAAACCCATAACCAAACCGAACATAAATAGGATAGACACGATTTTTTTCAATGATAAATCCTCCCCGGATATCTTTCATTTTTTGCAAGAGAAGCGTCAGCGACTTGCACCGGCTTCTCTCGCATAGATCGGGGCAAGGCTGAATCTGCTTTAATCATAAAAACAGACAGCCTGAAAGTAAAGACAATTTTGGGTGAAAAATGGAAAATGAATCGATCTTACCGATTGATACAAAAAGCATGAATATTGTCGTATTTGCTCAGGATAGAGCATAGTGAGGCTTCAGGTGTTTACTTTTGAATAACCACGGCCTGGCTGCCCATTTGTTTCCACGCTTTTTCAAAGCTTGTTCTATCGGTTTTTCTGTTTTTATAGCCATACGGATCATTGAGATACACATATTTATCATCATATCCCGTAACGGCGACGCTGTGTTCGCTGTACGTAATCTCTATCGTTCCGTTTGGCGTTTTCCATGTCTGCATGTTGTCAACTGGCGTAAAGTTGGCTGTCGTAATAACCCAAACTGGATTGCCTTTTTCAAGCTGTTCATAAACAGCAGAAATGCTTTTTCCAGTCAGATCAGACACTTTGTCTCCCGCATAGGTTTTCGCCAGCTGATAGATCGGTCGATGGTAGACACCGAGACCAGGGCCATTCGCCATATCCCCGACAAATCCGTCATTCGGATCACCCTTTAATCCGCTGCTGTATGTCAAAGGCACTGTGGCAACCTGATTTGCCAGGGTGTTTTTTGTCACGTCGTATCCTGCGTAATTCAGCACCATCGCAAGGCTTGTTACTTCACAGCCGTTATAGAGCCGGGGGGCGTCCATTTGATTGTAAAGGATGACATCCAGCGGTTTTGCGCTTCCCTTCAGCTCCTTTTTGCTATTCGCCGCTGAGTCTGTATCGCTATCAGAAACCACTTTTTTAAGGCTGTTCAAAAAAGGAATATCTATATCTTTTGCATCTATTTTAAGTCCGAAAAAAATAACGCCTGAAAGAATCATCAGGACACATAGAGTTCGCAGTGTTTTC
>NZ_JAVAXX010000159.1:0-14854 GCF_042709275.1 Bacillus sp. LR_5
TGGAGGCTGTTTTTGGTGTATGGTTAAACCCTTTGACGAACAGCCGGGAATTGAAAAAGTGGTGTCCGGGTATACAGGCGGCCATACTGAAAACCCTACGTATGAAGAGGTGTGCAGTGAAACGACAGGACATCGTGAAGCCGTTCAAATCACGTTTAATCCTGATGTGTTCCCTTATGAAAAACTGCTTGAATTATTTTGGCAGCAAATTGACCCGACAGATGCCGGCGGCCAGTTTGCCGATCGCGGCAGTTCCTACCGTGCAGCCATTTTTTATCATAATGATAAACAAAAGGAGCTTGCGGAGGCTTCCAAGCAACGCCTGGCGAAAAGCGGAATATTTAAAGATCCGATTGTAACGGATATTTTAAAAGCTGAACCTTTCTATGAAGCGGAAGGCTATCATCAGCATTTTTATAAAAAGAATCCAGGACATTATCAGCGCTACCGGACAGGTTCTGGACGTGCCGGATTTATCAGCGAGCATTGGGGGGCGAAATAAATGGCGAACAATAAAGAAGAAAAAATTCAGTCACTAAACCGCATACAATATGAGGTGACGCAAAATAATGGCACGGAGCCGCCGTTTCAAAATGAATATTGGAATCATAAGGAAGAAGGGCTGTATGTAGACATTGTGTCAGGCAAGCCGTTGTTTACATCCAAGGATAAATTTGATTCCCACTGCGGCTGGCCAAGCTTTACAAAGCCGATTGAAGAAGAAGAGGTGGAAGAAAAACTAGACACGAGCCATGGCATGATTCGCACAGAAGTGAGAAGCCGTACTGCGGATTCTCATCTTGGCCATGTATTTAATGATGGACCGGGGCCAAGCGGGCTTCGTTACTGCATAAATTCAGCGGCGCTGCGGTTTGTGCCGAAAGATAAGCTGAAAGAAGAAGGATACGAAAGCTATCTGCATCTATTTCATAAATAAAACACAAAAAACAAGCCTGCCTAATGGATAGACAGGCTTGTTTTTATGCCTTTTTTTCTTGATGCAATTCTTCGATAATCTGGGCAATTCTGTCTTTTGTAATGAGAGGGGCTTGATCTGATTGATACCCGGGCAGATTGACTTTGCGAAAATCAGGATGTTTTTTCGGCTCTGGAAGGATCGCATAAAGATTGCCCCATTCATACAGTGATTCAATTTCATGAGGGGATGTTAATTCTTCGTGAAGCTTTTCACCTGGACGTTTGCCGACTTCTACTGCAGCCGGCCGCGGGAGCCCGTGCTGCGATGCATATTCTTCAAACCCGTGAATCAGTTCTTCAAGTTTCAGTGATTCCATTTTAAAAATAAAGGTTTCTCCGCCTTTTGTAATAGCAGCTGATTGCAGTGTCAGTGTAGCCGCATCGTCTATTGACATGAAAAATCTGGTCATGTTCTTGTCTGTGATGGTCAGCGGTTCACCCTCCATCATTTGTTCAAATAAAATAGGGATGACCGAACCCCTTGAGCCGAGAACATTTCCGAAGCGGACCGAACAAAACACGGTTCCTCTGTTTTGAACGTGGCGGTTTGCTTGATGAAACAGCTTTTCAGATAACAGCTTGGTGGCACCCATTGTGTTCACAGGAGATACAGCTTTATCTGTACTGATATTGATGACATGCTGCACTCGGTGTGAAAGGGCAGCTTCCACCACATTCTGTCCGCCGATGAGATTGGTCTGGATCGCTTCAAATGGATGTTCTTCACAGGTCGGAACCTGTTTCAGCGCAGCAGCGTGAAAGACGATATCGACGCCTTTCATCACCTGATTCACCCTTCTGTAATCGCGCACATCTCCGAGTACAAATAAAAGCCGCTTATCCTCCGCATACTTTTGGCTCATGACATACTGTTTACTGTCGTCTTTGCTGAATACAATCACCTGTTTCGGAGTAAGCAGCAAAAGGCGTTTGACAATTTGACTCCCGATTGAACCCGTTCCGCCAGTGACTAAAACTGTTTTGTTATGGAAAAATGGTTTTAGTTCTGCTGTTTGCTGTTTAGGCATGGCTTATCCTCCAACTCTCGTTTCTCTACCATGCATCATATGTTCAACTTTTTAATCGAGTTAATGAAAGCAACCAATAAAACAAAATTTAGGGGAATGATCATGTCACAAAGTGTTCTATTTTAATAGAAAATGGAAAAATAGACGCAGCCGGGGAATAGAATAACTAAATAAACAATGTACTAAATATTCATTATAATTTTATTTCGCGCCGCAAAAGCAAATCTTACAGAGCCATTTCACGTACCTCGTAGGCACAAGTGGTTTATGAGTCAGAAACACTATCAAAAAAGGTTCATTTTCCTCACAGTTAAATACCTGTATATATTTTACAATAGAAGTGATAGTAATAAAGAGGAGGGTACCAAATGATGGTTTCAAAAACAATACTGCTAAGCACTGCCGCGGGTGTATTGCTTAGCCTGACAGCAAACTCGGTGTCGGCTCATCATGTGAATGCGGAACGCCATTTTAAAGTGACAGCGCAAATGGAGACAGATCCTGTCGCTTCTGGCGATGACGCAGCAGATGACCCGGCCATTTGGGTTCATGAAAAGCATCCGGAAAAAAGCAAACTGATCACAACAAATAAGAAGTCAGGGCTCGTCGTGTATGATTTAGACGGCAAACAGCTTCATTCTTACGAGTTTGGCAAGCTCAATAATGTCGATCTGCGTTATGATTTTCCATTTAACGGCGAAAAAATTGATATTGCTGCCGCCTCCAATCGGTCTGAAGGAAAGAATACAATCGAAGTATATGCAATTGACGGGGATAAAGGGAAATTGAAAAGCATTACAGACCCGAAACATCCTATTTCCACTGATATTTCTGAAGTTTACGGATTCAGCCTGTATCACAGCCAGAAAACAGGAGCATTTTACGCGCTAGTGACAGGCAAGCAAGGCGAATTTGAGCAGTATGACATTGTTGATAATGGAAAGGGTTATGTAAAAGGGAAAAAAGTGCGTGAATTTAAATTGAATTCTCAAACTGAAGGCCTTGTTGCGGATGATGAGTACGGGCACCTGTATATAGCAGAGGAAGATGAGGCCATCTGGAAATTTCATGCTGAGCCAGACGGAGGATCAAAGGGGCAGGTTGTCGACCGTGCGACAGGAGAACATGTGACAGCTGATATTGAAGGACTGACGATCTACTATGCGCCAGACGGCAAAGGTTATCTCATGGCCTCAAGTCAGGGAAATAACAGCTATGCAATGTATGAACGGCAGGGAAGCAATCGCTATGTAGCCAACTTTGACATCACAGATGGCGAGAAGATAGACGGTACTAGTGACACGGACGGTATTGATGTTCTCGGTTTCGGACTTGGCCCAAAATATCCGTACGGGATTTTTGTGGCGCAGGACGGCGGAAATATCGACAATGGACAAGCCGTCAATCAAAACTTCAAAATTGTGTCATGGGAACAGATTGCACAGCATCTTGGCGGAAAGCCTGATCTTCATAATCAGGTGAATCCGCGGAAGCTGAAGGACCGTTCTGACGGCTAGAAAAAAAGCAGCTTGCTCAGCTGCTTTTTTCTGTGAATGAAAAAATCGTTCATATCAATGAACGATTTTTTAAGAAAGCGCCAGGTAAATCGCCTTTAGTTTTTCAGGAAGCTCATCATACGTATTTGCGGGTATGGTCTCTTTGTAATTGGATGCTGCAGCTTTATGCCGTTCCTCAGGATGGTTGATATAATAAGCGGCTTTTTCCTTAAAGTCGTTGATGCTGTGATAAGAAATAAAGGATGAAAAAGGATGGGCCGCGGGTAAATCTGTTAATTGAAATGCTTCGCATGCAGCGATATCAAACGTTCGGTTATTAAAACTGGCATTTTTGATGCGGATATGATTTTTGTTGAAAGCAAAATGATAAGGCCGATGCGCATTGATCACAATGTCTGCCCCGTTATAATAATGAACGGCCTGTTCGGGTGGAATCCATGTGCTGACGACATCGATATGCGGCTGTTTGAGCACTTTTTTAGGCAGATATTTTCTCCATTCCTTTCCGATTACTCGAACCGTGAAAGGCAGATGTACCGCTTCTTTCATAAGCTGAACCCGATTAGGGTAAGGATAGCCGATGATAAGCAGATTTGAATGAAAGGAATGTTCGGTGTCCATTTTTTTAAACAGCCGATGATTAACTGGAATCGGAACATAATAGACGTGCTGGAAGCCAAGCTCCTGATAATAGAGAACGGCATTTTGTTCAATCGTTAATATGGCGTCAGCGTGCTTAATCACCTGAAGACTGATATCAATATAAAATGGGTCTTCGGTCAGCCAAACATACACGGGTATACCCTTACCCTTTAACCAGGTCAGCCAGTCGTGAGGAACGGCATCTCCAACCATCATAAGTGCGAAGGCCGGCTGAAACGCTTCGATCTTCACCAGAGATTCTGCTTCCGGTATATCTGCAGACATATACTCTGTATGAGTGATCCGAAAACATTCTTCAACCCAGCGATCAAAATAACTGTAAATTCCTCCGTATCTCGACTGGATATACAAGACTTTCATCAGATGTTATGAAAAGAACGTAACGCTTTCTACTTTGTCTACATCAATTAATGTTGTAGCTTGACCTGCCGGAGTGACGGAACTTTCCTGTGTTACAAATACGATACCATGAACTTGATCGAAAGCAACGAACACAACCGGCCCGATCATATCACCAGAATCAGTCACAATGCTGATTGTCGTGCCTGGCGTAACTCTGGCAAAAATCCATCTTGCCGGAAGGGAAGTAGATTCAGCCGTAATCATTTCACTTTCATCTACTTTTTGATCGATCGCAGCTTCAAGCAAGTCTTTAAGATGATTCTCCACGTTATCTCCTCCTTCTGTTGCAGTTGGGAATAAAGGACTTAAAAGGGTTTTAATCAAATCCTTTTTTAACTGTGCTTTTTCAGAGCTCATTACACACACCTCCTATCCAATAGTGAACTCACGTTAATCATATTCTTCTGATTGCCAATCGGTATGAGTCGAACGCCGTACCTGATCTATTTTTCATACATTTAAGGAAAATGCTGATTTTTTAAAAGAGTGGACATAGCCTATACCACAAATCAAAGTCAGTTCATATTGTGAAACAGAGTATAAGGATAAGGGAGAGGGATTGTTTGGATTTAGAGAAACACGTGAATCAAGAAGAAAATCAAGATGAACTGCATTTTATTCTGCTTTTGCTGATTCTGCTCATACGTCAATCATCTTCTGAAGGAAATCCATCTGATCTCAGACGGCAGCTCGTATTTGCAAAAGAGCTTGGCGTACCGGTTTCAACAGTTCATCTGTCGAATGGAGATACGCTTCAAAACGTCATCGTAAAAGAGGTTCTGACTGATTTGGTTATTTTTCAAAACCCGTTAAATCACACGAGATCGAATGTCGCACTCTCAAGTATTGTAAGCTGGGGTGCTTTTTAAATGAAGACAGAGGCTCTGCTTGCTGCGGAGCCGTTTTTATGTTTGACGATAGGGGGGTTGTATAGATGGGAGAGAAAGTGTCTATTATTTTAACAAGTTACAACAAACCTGATTATCTGCAAAAAGCGATTGAAAGTGTCATGAAGCAAACGCATGATCTCTGGGAGCTGTTTATCATGGATGATCATTCTAATGAAGAAACAACTGCGGTGATTCACAAGTACCTTCATGACCAACGCATTCGTTATCAAAATAGTTTCATACATCCTGCAGAACGATTAAAAACAACCCGTTATGCCACATTAATTAACGCAGCGCTCCCATTTGCTGACGGCGATTACATTTCCTATCTCACCGATGACACTGTTTATCATCCTGAGCGGCTGAGCCGTATGGTGCAGACGTTTTTAGATAAGCCTGAAGCACAGGCTGTCTATTCAAAACAAAAAGTTGTACATGTAAACGAACGGGGAGAGGAAATCTCACATTTCTATAGAAATGCCAATGCAGTGCTAGATCAGGCCGCTTTTCAAGTCGATCATTGCTCAGTTATGCATCGCCGTTCGTTACTTGATCGTATTCAACATAAATATGGAAGCTATTGGGATGATGATATGCAGCATTGGAATCATGGTGACTCAATTTTTTGGGCAAGGATCAACAACTTTGCCCCATTTCTGCCGATAAATGAAGTATTAGATACAACCTATAAAACCCCCGATTCATTTCAAAATGCATATCGGTTTCTGCCCGCCGATTTGATTGACGGCTCTTTTGTAAAAGGATCAGATCAAAATGTGTATTTTCTTGATCAGGGGGTAAGACATCCTGTCGGGGAAAGGTGGAGTTCTTTGTATCTAAATCGGACTGTGGCTGTTCCAGACCCGTATTTATTCCAATATAGGATTGAAAAAATTTTAAACATTCCGAATTACATTTTAGTAAAGGAAGCTGACCATCCTGCAATATTTTATATCGAAGCCGGAAAAAAAAGACGGATTGTGGATCAGTATGCTTTTCAATTTTATCAATTTAAAAGAAAAGACATCCTGACAATTGAAAAAGAAGAACTGAAGGCGCTGCCGGAAGGGCTGCCGATTACGCGGGAACGATCTGGATGGATCGAAAATCCGCCTGGGCGAAGGCTGTTTTTTATAGATCGCGAGCCGTTTTTGTTTCTAAACGGCGTCTTTCATCCGATTAGTGAACAAGTAACAAGGAAGTTCTTTTTACATCAGAAGCCAATATCCGCTTCTTTCCGAAATATTCAGCAATTTCCAATTGGAAAGCCGTTTTATCCGGTGTACGATGAGATTATAAAGAAATTGAATATTGCAACTGAATAAAGGTATAGGTCATAAAAAGGAGACGTACATGACAGGACATTATTCAAAAACGGAACATCAATATATATTGTTAACGTCTGAATCGGCATCGTTTGATCATTACAGTGTTTACAGAGATCCGAAGCTTCCGCAAATTTTTTCTCATAACTTTGTTCAGCTCCATGATACGTTTCCGTTGGAACGGTTACTGGACTTTTTGCCCTCCGTACCAAAGCTGCTTGAAGCGAATTATCTCCATTTAAAAGCGTCGCCGCAGCATGTTTTTCCGCTCGGTTTGAAGCAATCACTTGTCAAAAGCGGGTTTGTCGTCGAGGATGAGCTGTTATATGACATGAAGCTTAGTGACTGGAAGGGGCAGATGGGACATCCGTTAACGGCATGGGGAACGGCAAAAAGCCTTAGCGATGGCTCTTCTATCATGAAGATTTATGATTCCATTTATATTGGAGAAGCGATCGCTGAACAAAAATTAAATAGAAAATATCGTTTTTACGAATCGGGTACGATCATCCTTGTTGTTTGTTACAGCGACCAGGCACAGAAGATTCCTATTGGGTGCGGCGAGCTGTTCATTCATTCGCAAGAGAAAACGGCTAAAATTGAAGAAGTGGCAATTTTGGATCAGTTTCAAAGGAGGGGCTATGGCAGTATCTTAGTCAAAGAAATGCTGTCCATCGCCAAATCATTAGGAATGGAAGCAGCCTATTTAGTGGCTACAAGCACTGACGGCGCAACCCATTTTTACGAAAAGCTGACATTTAAAAAATATGAGCGGGTGCATACTGTTTTTCATTATTTCCTTACGTGAAATAGGCGTTTGCACAAACCATTTGGGACTTGGCCCGCATAAAATGCCGTATATCGTGATAAGAAAGGATGAAAACAACATGTATGGATACTCTGGATACGGTTACGGATTTGGTTGCGGGACCAATACGTTTGTATTGATTGTTGTCTTGTTCATTTTATTAATTATTGTCGGAGCCGCTTTCATTTGCTAAATGTAGAAATTCAAAGGAGCCTTTCCGTTCAGGAAGGCTCTTTTTGTGTGAAAAAGTTTTTGCGAGGAACGTCATGCCCCAATTTGGACACTCATACAATATATCAAAAGGGTTTTTGAGGTGGGAGCATGAGCAGTTATTTGATTAAGCCGGAGCTTAGTTCGGCCTATCCGGTGGTTAGCTATGCAAAGGGTTCATATGTTTATGATCAGACCGGAAAAAGATATCTTGACGGCTCATCAGGTGCAGTGACATGCAATATCGGACACGGGGTTCGTGATGTGACTGAGAAGCTGAAAGACCAGCTTGATCAAGTGTCTTTTGCTTACCGCTCACAGTTTACGAGCGAGCCTGCCGAGCAATTAGCCGCTCTCTTGGCGCAGGAGCTTCCGGGAAATGTGAATTGGTCTTTTTTTGTCAACAGCGGATCAGAAGCGATAGAAACAGCTATGAAAATCGCCATTCAGTACTGGCAGGAAAAAAAGCAAACACAAAAATCCATCTTTTTGTCTCGGTGGAGCAGTTACCACGGAATAACTTTGGGAGCGCTTTCATTATCTGGTTTCTATGAAAGGAGATATCGATTCACCCATCTCGTTGAGCGATATCCCGCTATTTCAGCTCCTCATGTTTATCGGCGGAATCATGGGACGGAAGAAAACTTTGTTCAGACTGCCGCTGATGAACTGGAAACTGCGATCAAAAGAATCGGAAGCCAATTTATCGCCGGCTTTGTGGCTGAGCCTATTATTGGTGCCGCAGGAGCAGCGATTACTCCGCCTCCGGGATATTATGAGAGATTAAGTGAGGTATGCCGCACACACGAAGTGCTCTTTATTGCAGATGAAGTGATGACAGGGCTTGGAAGAACAGGAAGGATGCTCGCGACAGAGCATTGGCACACCGTTCCTGATATTGCTGTACTGGGAAAGGGTCTCGGTGCCGGGTATGCGCCTATTGCCGCTGCCGTTGTATCTGATTCTATTATTGAAACGATAAAACAAGGCTCAGGTGTGATTATGAGCGGCCACACATATAGTGCACATCCCTATTCAGCCAAAGCCGCTCTTGAAGTTTTGCGGTATGTGTTAAAGCACGGCTTGATCAAGCAATCAGAGAAAAAGGGGGCTGTACTGAAAAAGAAGCTTGTTGAGGCAGCGTCTCAAAGCGAGATCATTGGTGATGTGCGCGGAAAAGGACTGCTATTAGGCGTTGAATTTGTAGCAGACAAGAATACGAAGAACGTTTTCCCTCAAGAGCAGGCGGTTACCCAGCGCATTGTAGGCGAGGCGAAAAAACGCGGGCTGATTGTCTATCCTGCCAAAGCGGGAATAGACAGCGGGGAAGGAGATGCTGTCATTATTGCTCCTCCTTTTACCATTTCAGACGGTGAAGTTGAAGAGCTGATATCTATTTTTTCAGAAACAGTTGGAGCGGTCGAAAAAATACTGAAAAAGGATTGAAATCAAATGGCGCCATTTCAAAAAACAATCAGCATCGAAACAGCAATTGCAGATGTTCAGGACGGATCGGTCCTGATGTTTGGCGGTTTTGGGGGAGTCGGCTCGCCTCCTTCATTGATTGAAGCTATATTGGACAGCGGTGTAACGGATTTAACCGTCATTTGCAATGATGCCGGGTTCCCGGAAATAGGGGTCGGCCCGCTTATCGTCAATCAACGAGTCAAAACTCTGATCGCATCGCATATCGGTTCCAATCCTGTAGCCGGAAAACAGATGACAGACGGGACGTTAGAGGTTCAATTTTCACCGCAGGGAACGCTTGCGGAACGGATTCGCGCCGGCGGATCGGGACTCGGCGGCATTTTAACCGACGTCGGTATTGATAATCAAATGGTTTGTGAGGAAAAGGACATCGTGTCTGTGGCTGGAAAGCGATATTTGGTTGAAGAGGCGCTGACGGCTGATTTTGCTTTCATCAATGCGCACATTGCCGATGAATTCGGCAATTTAACGTATGACAAAACAGCGCGCAATATGAATCCGCTTATGGCAATGGCTGCCAGGAGAACCTTTGCCGAAGCTGAGCGGATCGTCCCGATGGGAGAGATTTCTGAAGAAATGATTGTCACACCGGGGGTTTTTGTCGAGGGGGTTGTGAGTAGCGAAGGAGTGAAGTGGAAATGGGCTTGGGAGTAGCAGAGAGAGAACAGATCGCAAAACGGGCCGCCTCTGAAATCAAGCCGGGCATGATTGTGAATCTCGGTATCGGCATCCCATCCTTGGTGCCGAACTTTTTGCCGCCTGACATGCAGGTCATGCTGCAGGCGGAAAACGGTGTGCTCGGCATTGGTGAAAGCCCTGAAAAAGGTGAAGAGGATGAACATTTGTGCAACGCCGCGGGGTATCCTGTCCGCGCTGTAAAAGGGGCGTCTTATTTTGATACAACGATGTCTTTTGCGATGATCAGAAGAGGCAAAATTGACATTACGATTTTAGGCGCCCTACAGGTGAGTCAGTCAGGCGATTTGGCAAATTGGCTTGTCCCGGGAAAAAAGGTGCCGGGCATGGGCGGTGCGATGGAACTGGCCCAAAAAGCGAAAAAAGTGGTTGTCGTCATGAGTCATACAGATCAAAAGGGAAGGCCTAAATTAACGGAAACATGCACGCTTCCATTAACCGCAGCAGGCTGTGTAGATATGATCATTACTGAAAAAGCCGTTCTTGAGGTCAATGGACGTCATTTTATTTTAAAAGAGCTGATGAATGGCTCGACTATCGACGAGGTGACGAGGCTGACTGAAGCTGAAATTAAAATAGATATGCCTTTTTCTTAAAAGGGGGAATGAGGATGCAAGACATTGAGAGAAAAGTAATCGGGTGGCTTGATCAGCATTCGGCCAAAGCCATTCGTCTTCTCAAAAGACTGGTTGGAGAAAAAAGCACTTTGGGCGCAGAATTTAACGCCCAAGCTGTTGTGCTTGAAAAGCTGCGGCAATTTCATATGGACATTGACGTGTGGGAGCCAAGCCTAAAGCAATTAAAACAGCATCCCTACTTTAAATCAGACCGCTCCGATTTTCATGAGAGCCCGAACATCGTTGCAAAAAAAACGGGAGCGGGCGGGGGCAGGTCGCTGATTTTAAACGGTCATATCGATGTTGTGCCTGAAGGAAGCGTAAAGGATTGGAAGTATGAACCGTTTCAAGCTGTAGAAGAAAACGGTAAAATATACGGCCGCGGCTCAACGGATATGAAGGGAGGCAATACAGCCCTTCTTTTTGCTTTAGAAGCACTGCACGCCTGCGATGTTAAATTAAAGGGAGATGTATTGTTTCAAAGTGTTGTAGATGAAGAGTGCGGCGGCGCGGGAACACTGTCTGCCATCATGAGAGGGTATCGTGCTGACGGTGCGCTGATTCCGGAACCGACGAATATGAAACTTTTTATAAAGCAGCAGGGCTCGATGTGGTTTCGAATCACAGTGAAGGGGCTAGCGGCACATGGAGGCACACGCTATGAGGGAGTAAGCGCAATTGAAAAAAGCGTGCACGTGATCACAGCGATACAAGAGCTGGAGAAAGTGCGCAATGCCAGAATTTCGGATCCGCTGTATGACAATGTCCCAATACCGGTACCAGTGAATATCGGCACCATCTCAGGGGGAGCATGGCCTTCGTCAGTTGCAGACCGTGTCGTCATAGAAGGGAGATGCGGAATTGCTCCCCATGAAAAACCAGAAGCAGTAAAACTTGAATTGGAAAACTGGCTGAAGGATTTAGAATACCGTGACGAATGGTTTAAACGCCATCCTGTAACAGTAGAATGGTTCGGCGCTCAATGGCTGCCGAATGATTTACCTGATGATCACCCTTTAATTTCAGTGCTGCAATCAGCCTATGAAAAAACGAAACAGACAGAGCCAATCATCGAAGCTTCGCCATGGGGAACGGACGGAGGGCTTTTATACCATGCAGGAGATACGCCAGTGATTGTCTTCGGTCCTGGGGAAACAAAAACGGCTCATCAGGCAAATGAATACATTGAGGTTGAAGCCATGATAGAATCTGCTAAAATTATTGCACTTTTTGTTATGGATTGGTGCGGGCTTCATACAGACGAGGAGGATGCGGATGCTCAAGTCCATAAAGAGTAACGGTGTTACAGCAGTTCTGGACCATGACGGCTTTAATAAACGAATCAGAGTGGTTCGTTATGACGGAGCCATTGAGAAGGCTCTGCCTGATATCGTGGCAGCGGCAAAAGAAGAGGATACGGAAAAAATCATCGTCTATACGAAACAGCATGATGAGGCCGTGCTTGCCCAACAATTGTTTGTGCCGGAGGGTTTTCTTAAGGGCTATTATCTCGGCCACCCGGCTTGTGTCATGGTCCGTTACCTCACAGAAAACCGGAGAAGAACACATTCTTATATAGAGGAACAGGAAATGATCGAAGCTTTATATCGCATAGCACCTCGCCTCCGCAGTGATAATACACCCGCCTTTACGATGAGAAAAGCGGAAACAAACGACATGTACCAGCTATCGATGCTGTATAAAAAAGTATTTCGCACGTACCCGACCCCGGTATTTGACCCTGCTTATATTGAAAAGACGATGAATACAAATACGATGTATTATGTCATGCTTGACCATGACCGCCTGATCAGCGCAGCAAGCGCAGAAATCAACCCAGAGCTCGGGCATGCAGAAATAACCGACTGCGCTGTGCTTCCGGAATATCGAGGCCATTCGCTGACAAGCTTTTTAATCGAGGCATTAGAAAAAGAAATGGCTGAAGAGAATATCTTTCATGTATTTTCTCTCGCCCGCGCTGCGTCTTTTGGGATGAATGCTGTGTTGTACCATTCCGGTTATCAGTACGGAGGAAGGCTGATCAATAATTGCTATATAGCGGAAGGTCTTGAAAACATGAATATTTGGTGCAAGCACCTGTAAGTCAAAATGATGCACGAGGAGGAATTCATTTGGAAAGCAAATGGTATAAACCGAAACGGCATTGGAAGGAGATAGAGTTATGGAAGGACGTTCCGGAAGAGAAATGGAACGATTGGCTTTGGCAGCTTACACATACGGTAAGAACGTTAGATGATTTGAAAAAAGTCATCAATTTGACCGAGGATGAAGAGGAAGGCGTCAGAATCTCAACCAAAACGATCCCCTTAAATATTACACCTTACTATGCTTCTTTAATGGACCCCGATAACCCGAGATGCCCGGTCCGCATGCAGTCTGTACCGCTTTCTGAAGAAATGCACAAAACAAAATACGACCTGGAAGACCCCCTCCATGAGGATGAAGATTCACCGGTACCCGGTTTGACACACCGCTATCCCGACCGTGTGCTGTTTCTTGTCACCAATCAATGTTCCATGTACTGCCGCTACTGCACAAGAAGGCGTTTTTCCGGACAAATCGGAATGGGAGTCCCTAAAAAACAGCTTGATGCTGCAATTGCTTATATCCGGGAAACACCCGAAATCCGCGATTGTTTAATTTCAGGCGGTGACGGACTGCTAATCAATGACCAAATTTTAGAATACATTTTAAAAGAGCTGCGCAGCATTCCGCATCTGGAAGTAATCAGAATCGGAACAAGGGCGCCGGTCGTCTTTCCGCAGCGCATCACTGATCAGCTATGCGAGATTTTGAAAAAATATCATCCGGTCTGGCTGAACACCCATTTCAACACTAGCATCGAAATGACAGAGGAATCCGTTGAGGCCTGTGAAAAACTGGTGAACGCAGGAGTGCCGGTCGGAAATCAGGCCGTGGTGTTAGCCGGTATTAATGATTCCGTTCCCATCATGAAAAAGCTCATGCACGACTTGGTAAAAATCAGAGTCCGTCCGTATTATATTTATCAATGTGATCTGTCAGAGGGCATCGGGCATTTCAGAGCTCCTGTTTCCAAAGGTTTGGAGATTATTGAAGGGCTGCGAGGCCATACCTCAGGCTATGCGGTTCCTACCTTTGTCGTTGACGCACCAGGCGGCGGGGGGAAAATCGCCCTGCAGCCAAACTATGTACTGTCGCAAAGCCCTGACAAAGTCATCTTAAGAAATTTTGAAGGTGTGATTACGTCATATCCGGAACCGGAGAATTATATCCCTAACCAGGCCGACGCCTATTTTGAGTCCGTTTTCCCTGAAATCGCTGACAAAAAGGAGCCGATCGGGCTCAGTGCTATTTTTGCTGACAAAGAGGTATCATTTACACCGGAAAATGTAGCCAGAATCAAAAGGAGAGAGGCTTACACATCGAATCCGGAGCATGAAACATTAAAAGACCGGCGTGAGAAAAGAGACCAGCTAAAAGAAAAGAAATTTTTGGCACAGCAGAAAAAACAGAAAGAGGCTGAAATCGGAGGCGATTCTTCATGAAAGCATGCGAATGGTGCGGCGAGCTTGAAGCGGTATCCGGCAGGAACACGGTGTACTGGGAGCTCCCTGACGGAACAAGAGCTATAGAACTGACAGACACCCCCGCCATGGTGTGTGCTTCCTGCGGAATGACCTATCAAGAGGAAGCCACGATTAAGGAGATTGAGGATCAGCTGCTTTTGATTCAAACAAAAAAACTGCCTGAAAGCCTGACATATCAGCAGCTCATGGAGACAGAAAGGATTCTGAAACGCAACTATTTTGACTTCTCCTGAATGATGTTTCGTTATTCTTTTGTTGTAATTTTACACTTGAACTGTATAATAGAACAACAAAAGACAGACACCAGGAGGGGAAACCCATGAAATCCTTTTATCATTACTTATTGAAATATAGACACCCGAAGCCGAAGGACGACATCAGTGAATTTGCCAATCAGGCGTATGAGGATCACAGCTTCCCGAAAACCTCAACCGATTATCATGAAATCAGTTCATATTTGGAGCTGAACGCTGATTATCTTCACACGATGGCGACGTTTGATGAAGCTTGGGATCAATACGAGGCTGAAGTGCACGGCAGATAATAGCTGTTTCATCCGCAGATTACTGCGGATTTTTTTATGTCCTCACCCATACCATAATTGGATATTTCCTTTGGTTTTCATGCCCATGCGAATTGGCG
>NZ_JAVAXX010000016.1:0-55197 GCF_042709275.1 Bacillus sp. LR_5
TGCAATATGTAGTTTTCATTTCTTTTTCCTGCCAGACAGCGGAAAAAAGAAATAGAGTAAATGAAGAGGGAGCTTAACCTAATGATTCAGGTTGAGCTCCCTTTTATTTAGCTATATCTATGGCTGATTCATATTTGATCATTAACGCATAAAATTGCGCAGACCATGTCTATTTCGTTTCTTCCTTCCACTTCTCATCAATCAACATCTTCCCAGGCCATGTGTACGCCATGATGCCGCCGTCTGCGGTGATGTCTTCTCCTGTGACGTATGAGCTGTCGTCTGAGGCGAGGAACAGGGCCACTGTCGCCATTTCCTTCGGCTGGCCGAGGCGGCCGAGAGGCGTGATCCATTTGTTGGCTTCGCGGAATTTTTCGCCCATTTCCTGTTCTTTGGTGCCAGCCAGTTTATCAATCAGCGGGGTTTCAATCGTTCCCGGAGAAATAGAATTGACGCGGATGCCGTTTCTTGCGTAGTCGATTGCCATCGCTCTAGTCAGGTTGGTGATTCCTCCTTTTGCAGCGTTGTAGCCGGAGCGGTCGAGGTCCGCGGCCCGGCCTGACATGGAGGAGGTGTTGATGATAGAACCTCCATTTTCGAGCATAAGCGGAATCAAGTATTTGCTGCAAAGGAACGTGCCGCGCAGGTCGACGGCGATAATGCGGTCAAACAGGTCAACCGGATATTCGTGCACTTTTCCGCCTTCCTGATCAACCCCGGCGTTATTAAACAGAATATCAATCGTTCCGCAAGCATCCTTGATTTGATCAGCAAATGCTTTCACACTGTTTTCATCTGACACATCGAGGTGAAAGGCGTCCGCCGCTCCTCCGTTTTTTCTGATCGCTTCAACGGTTTCTTTCATTTGGTCTTCATTGATGTCTCCGATCATCACACGCGCGCCTTCATTGGCAAAAACCTCTGCCGTCGCTTGTCCAATGCCTGTCGCGGCGCCTGTGATGACTGCGGTTTTGTTTTCAAGTTTTCCCATTACACGAGTCCTCCTTTTTCTATTTGTCTTCCCGCTACGTGCAGTGATAAACATGCGAGAAAAGAAATGCCAGCATATGTTAAGATGGACTAGAAATTGTTGGGAGGTTTGTGTATTTTGAAAGTACAGCATAAGAAGGAGCTCAAGTTTTATTGCTTCGTCACGATTCCGTCCGCGTTTGTTGTGCTGACTATCATCTCTTTTTTATTTAAAGAGATTACGTTTCCGATTGCAGCAAGTGCATTTCTCAATGCCTCATGGCATAATCTATTGTTTCTGATCCCGTTCGGTTTGTTTTTCTACCCGGTGCATATATGGATGAAGCGGGAGTTTGGCCGCTGGAATGATGCAGAAAAAAAGAGAGGATGATGAAGCCTCTCTTTTTTTATGAGAATGACTGAGAAAAAATAGTGAAAGCAGACCTAAATAGTGTTAAATTTACATATATATGCATCTATCAATCTAATTGACAATTGTCACAGCATGTGATAAATAGATGCTGAAAAGAGTTTACATAGCGTAACAACATATCAAAAAGGAGCGATCTAGAGTGGCTAAAAAAGAGTTTAAAGCAGAGTCCAAACGACTGCTGGATATGATGATTAACTCCATTTATACCCAAAAAGAAATTTTCCTGCGCGAGTTAATCTCCAATTCGAGTGACGCGATTGACAAGATCTATTACAAAGCGCTGACGGACGATACGCTTACGTTTGATAAAGACAGTTACTACATAAAGGTCGCAGCTGATAAAAGTGCGAGAACATTAACGATCTCTGATACGGGGATCGGGATGACAAAGGATGAGCTTGAGCAGCATCTCGGCACCATTGCAAAAAGCGGTTCCCTTGCGTTTAAAAAGGAAAACGAGCTGAAAGACGGCCATGACATCATCGGGCAATTCGGTGTCGGCTTTTACGCGGCGTTTATGGTTGCTGATGTCGTGACTGTCATCAGTAAGGCGCTCGGCAGCGAAGAGGCGTATAAATGGGAGTCTGCGGGTGCAGACGGCTATACGATTGAGCCGTGTGAAAAGGATTCTGTCGGTACAGACATTATCCTGAAAATCAAAGAGAATACAGAAGATGACAGCTATGACGAGTTCTTAGAAGAATATCGTTTAAAAGCAATCATTAAAAAGTACTCCGACTTCATTCGCTACCCGATCAAAATGGATACAACTATTAATAAGCCGAAGGAAGGCAGCGAAAATGAATTTGAAGAGGTACAGGAAGAACAGACAGTCAACAGCATGGTGCCGATCTGGAGAAAAAACAAAAGCGAGCTGACAGATGAGGACTATGAAAAGTTTTATGCTGAAAAGCATTACGGGTTTGATAAACCGCTGACACACGTTCATATCAGTGTGGATGGCGCCGTTCGCTACAACGCGATTTTATTTATTCCTGAAAACATGCCGTTTGACTATTATTCTAAGGAATATGAGAAAGGCTTGGAGCTGTATTCTAATGGCGTTCTGATCATGAACAAATGCGCGGATCTGCTTCCGGACCACTTCAGCTTCGTGAAAGGCATGGTCGATTCTGAGGATCTGTCTCTGAACATTTCCAGAGAAATGCTCCAGCATGACCGCCAGCTGAAGCTGATCGCGAAAAATATCAGCAAAAAAATCAAAAGCGAGCTGCAAAGCCTGCTGAAAATAGACCGAGAGAAATACGAGACGTTCTACAAATCATTCGGCAGACAGCTGAAATTCGGCGTGTACAATGATTTTGGCGTGAATAAGGATCAATTGAAGGACCTCTTATTATTCTACTCTTCCAAAGAGAAAAAACTGGTCAGCTTAGATGAGTACGTATCCAGAATGCCCGAGGAGCAGAAATACATTTATTATGCGACCGGTGATTCATACGATCGCATAGAAAAACTGCCGCAAACGGAAATGGTAGCGGACAAAGGCTATGAAATTCTCTACTTCACTGAGGACATTGATGAGTTTGCGATTAAAATGCTGGCATCTTATCAGGAAAAAGAGTTTAAATCCGTATCAAGCGGAGACCTAGGCATAGACACGGATGAGGATCAAAAGCAGTCCGAGGAAGAAGAAAGCAAGTACAAGGATCTGTTTGAGGAAATGAAAAACATTCTGTCAGATAAAGTGAAAAACGTCAGAATCTCAAAACGACTCAAATCACATCCGGTCTGCCTTGCTGCTGACGGCGAAGTGACAATCGAGATGGAAAAAATCTTAAACGCGATGCCGGACAGCCAAAATGTAAAGGCGGAAAAAGTGCTTGAAATCAACCCGAATCATGAGGTATTCCAAACGCTGCAGGACGCATTTGAACAGGATAAAGAGAAGCTGAGCCTGTACACAAATCTTCTGTACAATCAGGCGCTTCTCATCGAAGGCTTACCGATTCAGGACCCTGTGGAATTCACGAACAATATTTGCAAGGTTATGGTGTAATAAAAAAGGAATCGTCCCTTGAGACGATTCCTTTTTTTATAATGTACGCTCACTCAGCACTTGGTTTTGGCTGCTTTTCTTCTTTTTAAACCGTTTTTTCAGGCTTGCTTCAATTTCCTCCAAGCTTTTCCCTTTGGTTTCCGGAACCATGTAGAGGGCGAAGAAAAATGAAAGCAGGCAGATGACTGAAAAAATTGTAAAGACCCATGCGATGCCCGTGGCGCTGAGCATCAGCGGGAAGACGAGCGACACGATCAGGTTGGTTGCTGATAACACTAAAGTAGTAAAGCCTGTTGCGGCTCCGCGTACTTTGGATGGGAAGAGCTCAGGCATCAGAACCCATACAACCGGACCCCATGTTGCCTGGTAAAATACGATATAGACTCCGAGAAAAACGACAGTCAGCCATGCTGTTGATGTAGAGAGACCCAGTGTCAGGAGCACAGCTGCTAATGCAGCCAAGCTCAGTGTAATGCCGACGCTTCCCCAAATCAGCAGCTTTTTGCGGCCGATGCGGTCGATCAAAATCATAGCTGTAATACACATCATCACGTTGAGTACACCGATACCCATTGTGCCGAGCACTGACGCCGATGTGCCGAGACCGGCCTTTGTAAAAATGGTTGGCGCATAGTAGATGACCGTGTTAATGCCGACCGCCTGCTGAAAAACGGCAAGGCCGATGCCAATGAGAAGCATAGGACGAATCCATTTTGCTTTTAGCAAACCGAGTGTTGTTTCTTTTTTCCCAGCTTCCGCTTCTTTCATATCTGCTAGTTCCTGCTCAATATTTTCTTGGTCATGAGTGATTTTCATAATGTCTTTCGCTTCATCTTCACGCCCGCGCTTTACGAGCCATCTTGGTGATTCAGGCATAAATGCGATCCCGATTAATAAAAGCACTGCAGGCACCGCAGCCAGTCCCACCATCCAGCGCCACGCTTCAAACGGCGTGAACAGATAGTTTACGATATATGCTAATAAAATACCGGTAACAACCATTAAGTTGTTCATTGTGCCGAGTGTCCCGCGGATTTTCGTCGGTGCCATTTCTGACAGGTACACGGGCACAAGCGCCGTTGAACCGCCGACGGCCAACCCGAGTATCACCCGAGATGCAATCAACATGCCGACCGTTTGAGAAAACGCGCAAGCGAGCGCACCAATAATAAAAATGATGGAAAGCACAAATACAACTTTTCTCCTGCCCCAGCGATCGGAGCATGTGCCGCTTAAGGCAGAACCGAAAATCGCGCCAAGGAGCAGCATGCTGACAACCAATCCTTCTGTCAATGTCGTTAAAGGAATATCATTGTTGATAAACAGCAGCGCTCCAGAGATGACGCCCGTATCATAACCGTAAAGCAGCCCTCCTAAAGCGCCAAAAAAGTAGATCAAATATTTCCTTGTGTTTGTCTTCACAAATGTTCCCCCTCAGTTGTTAGGCCAATGAGTATCTCTGATGTTTAACAAAGTTAATAGAGTAGTACCCTTTTCCTATCTAATTTGAAACATATGTTTTAAAAAAGTTAGCGATTTTTACGTAAGGTGACAGATCCAGTGAGTACGGGAATGCTAAGCATCTCAAAGCATATGCCCAGGACAAATCATCATAAAAAACCTTACTCGCACGGAGTAAGGTTTTGATTTTTATTCTCCCTCGTTGACGAAAACCAAGGCGGAGAATCCTTTTTTCTTATCAAATTGCAATTCAACTACTGTAACGTCTGGATTGAAGTTGTGGTATTCCTCTAAGAACTGAATAATGCCTTCTGAAATGTCATCTGACACAAGCTGCTTGTGGTGCAGGCCATATTTGGCTTCAGCGAAGAATCCTGTCCGCTTGTTGTAAGACAGCTCTTTTACTTCAACGTCCTCAGGGTAAATCTCTTCTTCATTAGAAATATACACACAAATCCCGTCTACAACTTCTTGCTCATTTAATACTAATTTCATTACCTAAAAGCTCCTTCTGTACGTCTTCGGTGTTTTGAATGCGCGGATCAATGCGATGACAATGAGTAAAATAATGATCAGAGCAATGACGTCAACGATCCAGGCAATGGGCGAAGCGCCATAAGAAACATAGCCTGGGCCCCCGACTGGATGATAGGTGTAACCCCAAGGGTGCATCATGCTGATCATGAACATGCCCATTGTAAATCCGCTATAATATCCAAACCATCCCGATGGCGAGAATCCTGCATTGTAGTAATGATTGACTGAAACATAACGTCCGCCTACATAAGCTTTAGACGTTTTTCCGCTGTATGTCTTTCCGCTTACTTTTGAGGTGGCGCCGGAAAATGTGCCTGACGATTTTTTAGCGCTTGATGAGCTAGACTTTTCCGAAGGTTTCTTTTTTAGAGAAATCGATGATGATGAATCGTCAGACGTCTTGGGATTTTTGCTTGAAGAGCTTGCTCCTGAACTATAGTTTGATTTTGGGCTGGATTTATAGCTTCCGCTGTATGATGAGCTTGAACTTCGGCTGCTGTAACTAGATGATGAGCGGCCGCTAAAACTTTTTGCATGAGAAATGGTTGATGGCAGCAGTACACCTAAAGCAACGATTACTGCAACAAAAGCTTTTACATATGTAAGTTTCATTCTGTTTCCTCCATAGACCGCCGAAACGGCCCGTTATTCTAAGCAGCAAATAAAAATAGCGGGTCAGATTTTTTTAACACATGAGTCTCTTATTTCTAGATGATACTAACGTTTCATATCTTGTTTTGCTTTTTCAATCACTTTCTTTCTGAGATAACCTACCTTTATTTTATCGGATTTATGGCTCTTTTTGTAAGTTTTTGCTTCAAAATCAGTTATTCACTGAAGCTGCTAATTCATCAAGCATCATAGGATGATAGATCAATTTTGCACAAATAAAAACAGCCTTCCCAGTGGGGAAGGCTGTTTTCTGCTTCTTATGAGAACAGCTTATCAATAAACGAAATATCCTCTTGAGAAAGCGTCACGTCAGCTGTTTTGATGTTATCAATCAGCTGATCGGCACGTTTTGCTCCAGGGATTAAAATATCAATTTCCGGTCTTGCCAAATACCAAGCCAATACGATGTGCGGGATGTCTACGTTGTGCTTTTCAGCAATCGGCGCAAGCTTGTTGACCTTTCTGATATTTTCTTTGAAACGCTCGCCCTTGAAGTGTTCCTGTTCGTTTCGCAGGTCTCCTTCAGGGAACGTTGTATCTTCTGTATACTTTCCGGCCAATAATCCTGATACGAGCGGGAAGTAAGGGATAAATGAAATATTATGCTCCTTCGTATACGGGAAGAATGTCTTTTCCGCTTCACGGTTTAACAGGTTGTATTCGCCTTGCAATACATCTACCAATCCGTCTTTGTTTGCTTCTTTCAATTGCTCTAAAGAGAAGTTGGATACACCGATGGAGCGGATTTTTCCGGCTTGCTTCATCTCATTCAGCGCGTTGACAGCTTCATCCTTAGGCGTATGTTCGTCCGGGAAGTGAATGTAGAACAAATCGATATAATCCGTATTCAAACGCTTCAGGCTTTCATCAACTGATTTCTTAAGGAATTCTGGTGAATTATCAAAGACAAAGTCATTTCCTTGTTTTCTGTGCGCGGCTTTCGTCGCGATGACAACATCTTCACGGTTGAATTCGCGCAGCACTTCACCAATTAATTCTTCGGAACGGCCGATCCCGTAAATATAAGCGGTATCTAACATCGTCACGCCATTACGGATCGCCTCGCGAACCAATTCTTTTCCGGTTTCTTCATTCAGGTTCGGGTAGAGGTTATGTCCTCCGACAGCATTTGTTCCTAATCCGATAGGGAATACCTGCAAGTCTGATTTTCCGAGCGTAGCTTTTTTCATGATCTGCCTCCTAGAATAAAATGGATGAAAGACTCTCAACACTATTGTAACCGCTAGGCCAGATGAATGCCGATTTGGTGCTCATTGCAATACTGCGTGTACTCGTCATCTAATGGCTGGGATGTCACAATGCAATGCAGCCTGTCAAACGGCGCATACGTCAGTAGCGTTGATTTTCCGAATTTAGAATGGTCAGCCAATAAATACACTTCTTTTGCTTTTTCCGAAATCCTTTTTTTAATTTCGTACTCGAGCAGATCCGAATTGGTCAATCCGTGTGTCAGCGTCGTTCCGGTAGCAGACATAAAGGCTTTGTTGATATTGTACTTATCAAGCATAGCCGGGTCGTCCATGCCGACAAAGGAGCGCGTTTTTCTCTTATAATTGTTTCCGATAATGATTAAGTTGATATGCTTCAAAGCTGATGCCGCATTGATAATGTCTAAACTGTTGGTTAAAATGGTGACATTTTTGGCAGGATCAAGCGTATCGAGAATAGACTTTGTTGTTGTTCCTGAATCAATGAAAATCAAATCGTGATCTTCAATAAAACGGGAAGCATAGTGAGCAATTTTTGTTTTTTCATCTTGGTGCTGAATGGTGCGATTCTCAAAAGGAACTAATGCGGTTTTCTCAATAGATGTTACGCCGCCGTATACTTTTTCAATCGCACCCTTTTCTGTTAGCTTGTTGATATCACGTCTGACTGTGTTTTTAGAGACATTGAACACCTGGCACAGCTCATCTAAGGAAACAGTGCCATGAGATAAAATGTACTCCTCCATTTCCTGAATCCGCATCAGTTTCATATAAATAAACTCCTTCTTGAATCTTTACGTAACATAAATATATAATAAAACCCAAGAGTTGATCAATAGTTGCTTAAAAAATGATAACATCGGTGTATATCTTTTGCAAGATTCGATGGACTTCTCGTTACTCTCTTAATGAGTTAAAAGATTAGTATAATAAAAATAATGAAAAAATTTAGTGTTTATGATTGACTTATGGGTATTATGCGATTAGAATATAACCAAGAAATGACCAAAAAGTAACCTGTTGTGCATGAAATGGTTGCTTGTATCTAAAATTGGATCAACTTTTATTTTTTTGGTTTTTTTGAAAGCGTTTAATTCTTGGCTTACTGAAACAGTGGATATTGATATGAATCTATCCTGAACCATCCATACAAGTGTATGTGTTTACTAATGAAGGAGGCAATAAGAATGGCAGAAATCAGAAAATTAAAAAACTACATCAACGGTGAATGGGTTGAAAGCAAAACAGATAAATACGAAGACGTTGTGAATCCGGCGACGAAAGAAGTGCTGTGCCAAGTGCCGATTTCAACAAAAGAGGATATCGATTACGCAGCGCAAACAGCGTCTGAGGCGTTTAAAACTTGGTCAAAAGTGGCGGTTCCGCGCCGTGCCAGAATCCTATTTAACTTCCAGCAGCTGCTGTCTCAGCATAGAGAAGAACTTGCTCATCTGATTACCATTGAAAATGGAAAAAACACAAAAGAAGCACTTGGAGAAGTGGGACGCGGAATTGAAAACGTAGAATTCGCGGCTGGAGCACCTTCCCTGATGATGGGTGACTCACTTGCTTCCATTGCAACAGATGTTGAAGCGGCCAACTACCGCTACCCAATCGGAGTTGTCGGCGGAATCGCGCCATTCAACTTCCCGATGATGGTTCCTTGCTGGATGTTCCCGATGGCAATCGCGCTCGGCAACACATTTATTTTAAAACCATCTGAGCGGACACCGCTGTTAACAGAGAAATTGGTTGAACTTTTTGAAAAAGCGGGCCTTCCGAAAGGGGTATTCAACGTCGTATACGGTGCGCATGACGTTGTGAACGGCATCCTCGAGCATCCTGAAATTAAAGCGATTTCATTCGTAGGCTCAAAGCCAGTCGGCGAATATGTCTACAAAAAAGGAAGCGAAAACTTAAAACGCGTTCAATCTCTGACTGGCGCGAAAAACCATACGATTGTCCTGAACGATGCGAATCTCGAAGACACAATCACAAACATTATCGGAGCAGCCTTCGGTTCTGCCGGTGAGCGCTGCATGGCTTGTGCGGTTGTGACGGTTGAAGAAGGAATCGCTGATGAGTTTATGGCGAAGCTGCAGGAAAAAGTGGCTGACATTAAAATCGGTAACGGCCTTGATGACGGCGTGTTCTTAGGACCTGTTATTCGCGAAGACAACAAGAAGCGCACGCTCAGCTATATCGAAAAAGGGCTTGAAGAAGGCGCGAGACTCGTATGTGACGGACGTGAAAATGTGTCTGACGACGGCTACTTTGTCGGCCCGACGATCTTTGATAATGTCACGACAGAGATGACGATCTGGAAAGATGAAATTTTTGCTCCGGTCTTATCTGTCATCCGCGTGAAAAACCTGAAAGAAGCAATTGAGATTGCCAATAAGTCTGAGTTTGCGAACGGTGCTTGCCTGTTCACATCCAACTCAAACGCAATCCGCTACTTCCGTGAAAACATTGATGCGGGTATGCTCGGCATCAACTTGGGTGTTCCGGCTCCGATGGCGTTCTTCCCATTCTCAGGCTGGAAGTCATCATTCTTTGGAACGCTGCATGCGAACGGAAAAGACAGCGTCGACTTCTATACACGTAAAAAAGTGGTTACGGCAAGATATCCGGCACCTGATTTCAACTAAACGACGAACATCCGAACGGCGTCCATGTGCGCTGTTCGGACTCATTCTTACAATAGAAAGAGGAGGGCTTCACTATGAGTTATTTGTTGCGTAAGCCGCAGTCGAATGAAGTATCTAATGGGGTCAAACTGGTGCATGAAGTAACAAAATCCAACTCTGATCTCACCTATGTAGAGTTTAAAGTGTTAGATCTCGCTTCCGGTTCCAGCTATGCAGAAGAATTGAAAAAACAAGAAATCTGTATTGTTGCGGTCACGGGAAAAATTACAGTCACCGATCATGAGTCAACTTTTGAGAATATCGGCACGCGTGAAAGCGTATTCGAACGAAAACCGACAGACAGCGTCTATATTTCAAATGATCGTGCATTTGAGATCACAGCGGTCAGCGACGCAAGAGTGGCGCTTTGCTATTCTCCATCGGAAAAACAGCTTCCGACAAAGCTGATCAAAGCGGAAGACAACGGAATTGAGCATCGCGGGAAGTTTTCAAACAAACGTACTGTTCACAACATTCTTCCGGATTCAGACCCTTCAGCTAACAGCCTATTAGTAGTTGAAGTCTATACAGACAGCGGCAACTGGTCCAGCTACCCGCCTCATAAACACGATCAAGACAACTTGCCGGAGGAATCTTTCTTAGAAGAAACGTACTACCATGAATTAGACCCGGGACAGGGCTTTGTGTTTCAGCGTGTATACACAGATGACCGCTCTATTGACGAGACAATGACTGTAGAAAATGAAAACGTTGTCATTGTTCCTGCTGGATACCACCCGGTAGGCGTGCCGGACGGATACACATCCTACTATTTAAATGTCATGGCAGGGCCGACGCGGAAATGGAAGTTTCATAATGACCCGGCGCATGAGTGGATTTTAGAACGCTAACAAGTGAGGAGTGGCTGTTTACGATGAAGTATACATTCAATGAAGAGAAGGCTTTTGATATTGTTGCCATCGGCCGGGCATGTATTGATCTGAACGCAGTCGAATACAACCGCCCAATGGAAGAAACGATGACATTTTCGAAATATGTCGGCGGTTCACCTGCGAATATCGCGATCGGAAGCGCGAAGCTTGGCTTAAAAGCGGGCTTTATCGGCAAAATTCCAGATGACCAGCATGGAAGATTCATAGAGTCTTATATGAGAAATACCGGCGTTGATACAACGCAGATGATTGTTGATCAAGATGGACACAAAGCAGGTCTTGCATTTACAGAAATCCTCAGTCCTGAAGAATGCAGCATCTTAATGTATCGCGATGATGTGGCGGATCTTTATCTTGAGCCTTCAGAGGTAAGCGAGGACTATATCGCAAATGCGAAAATGCTGCTTGTTTCCGGGACAGCGCTCGCCAAAAGCCCGTCACGGGAAGCGGTGTTAAAAGCTGTTCAATATGCGAAAAAGCATCAGGTCAAAGTGGTGTTCGAACTGGATTACCGCCCGTATACGTGGCAGTCAGCAGATGAAACAGCCGTTTACTATTCTTTGGTTGCCGAGCAGTCTGATATCGTCATCGGCACACGCGATGAATTTGATGTGATGGAAAACCGCACAGGCGGAAGCAATGAAGAATCCGTCAATCATTTATTTGACCATTCAGCCGACCTCGTTGTCATCAAACACGGCGTCGAAGGCTCTTATGCATACAGCAAATCAGGCGAGGTATTCCGCGCCCAAGCGTACAAGACAAAAGTGCTGAAAACCTTTGGAGCCGGTGACTCCTATGCGTCAGCCTTTATCTATGGCCTTGTCAGCGGAAAAGACATCGAAACGGCATTGAAATACGGCAGCGCTTCAGCCTCCATTGTGGTGAGCAAGCACAGTTCGTCAGAAGCGATGCCGACTGCGGATGAAATCGTACAGCTTATTGAAGCACAGTCATAATTGAAAAAGATCGAGTAAAGGTGGGATCGTTTGTGGGTAAAAAAATTCGCTTAACAACAGCACAAGCGCTGATTAAATTCTTAAACCAGCAGTACATCCATGTAGATGGAAAGGAAGAGCCTTTTGTAGAAGGGATTTTCACAATTTTCGGTCATGGAAACGTGTTAGGGATTGGCCAGGCGCTTGAGCAGGATGCAGGCCATTTGAAAGTCTATCAAGGGAAGAATGAACAAGGAATGGCGCATGCCGCAATGGCGTACAGCAAACAAATGCTGAGAAGAAAAATATATGCGGTCTCTACATCCGTCGGACCGGGAGCGGCCAACTTAGTGGCGGCAGCCGGTACTGCATTGGCAAACAATATCCCGGTTCTCTTGATTCCGGCAGATACATTTGCGACAAGACAGCCAGACCCTGTACTGCAGCAAATGGAGCAAGAATACAGTGCGGCGATTACAACAAACGATGCATTGAAACCTGTATCGAGATACTGGGACCGCATTACGCGCCCTGAGCAGCTTATGAGCAGTTTGCTGCGCGCGTTTGAAGTCATGACTGATCCGGCAAAAGCAGGTCCGGCAACGATTTGTATTTCTCAGGATGTCGAAGGAGAAGCATACGATTTTGATGAAAGTTTCTTCGTCAAACGGGTTCACTATATTGATCGCATGCAGCCGAGCGAGCGCGAGCTTCAAGGTGCGGCGGAGCTGATTAAAGCCAGCAAAAATCCTGTGATCCTCGTCGGCGGAGGCGCAAAATACTCCGGTGCGCGCGATGAACTGGTTGCCATTTCTGAAGCGTATAACATTCCGTTAGTTGAAACGCAGGCAGGAAAGTCGACAGTTGAAGCTGATTTTGCGAACAACCTTGGCGGAATGGGCATCACAGGTACACTTGCGGCAAATAAAGCGGCCCGCCAAGCTGACTTGATTATTGGTATCGGCACAAGATATACGGATTTTGCGACATCCTCTAAGACCGCTTTTGACTTTGATAAAGCGAAGTTTCTGAACATCAATGTCAGCCGAATGCAGGCGTATAAACTCGATGCGTTCCAAGTGGTAGCGGATGCGAAAGTGACGCTTGGCAAACTGCACGGCTTGCTTGAAGGCTATAAGAGTGAATTCGGCTCAACGATTAAGGAGCTGAAGGACGAATGGCTCGCTGAACGCGAACGCCTCAGCAAAGTGACGTTTAAACGGGAAGCATTTGATCCGGAAATCAAAAATCATTTCTCTCAAGAGGTTCTAAATGAATACGCTGACACGTTGAATACTGAGCTTCCGCAAACAACGGCATTGCTGACAATCAACGAGACAATTCCTGAAGACAGTGTGATCATCTGCTCAGCAGGCTCCCTTCCAGGAGATTTGCAGCGTCTGTGGCATTCAAATGTTCCGAATACGTATCACCTGGAATACGGGTATTCCTGCATGGGCTATGAAGTGTCCGGGACACTGGGTCTGAAACTGGCCCATCCTGACAGAGAAGTGTATTCCATTGTCGGAGACGGCAGCTTTCTAATGCTACACTCCGAGCTGATTACGGCGATTCAGTACAACAAGAAAATCAATGTGCTGCTCTTTGATAACTCTGGTTTTGGATGTATCAACAACTTGCAAATGGATCATGGCAGCGGCAGCTACTATTGTGAGTTCCGCACAGATGACAACCAGATTTTAAATGTCGATTATGCGAAAGTTGCTGAGGGATACGGCGCGAAAACCTACCGTGCAAACACAGTAGAAGAATTAAAAGCGGCGTTAGAGGATGCGAAGAAACAAGACGTATCAACGTTAATTGAAATGAAGGTTCTGCCAAAAACAATGACTGACGGCTATGACAGCTGGTGGCATGTCGGCGTAGCAGAGGTGTCTGAACAAGAAAGCGTTCAGAAAGCATACGAAGCAAAAGAGAAAATGCTGGAATCTGCGAAGCAGTATTAGAGGGGAGGCACCATAGATGGGCAAAAATGAAATCCTGTGGGGGATCGCTCCCATTGGATGGCGGAATGATGATATGCCTGAAATTGGAGCGGGAAATACGCTTCAGCATTTGTTAAGTGATATTGTTGTCGCACGTTTTCAAGGCACGGAGGTCGGGGGCTTTTTCCCCGAACCTGCCATCCTGAACAAAGAGCTGAAGCTTCGGAATTTACGCATTGCGGGAAAATGGTTCAGCAGTTTTATTTTGCGTGACGGACTTGGTGAAGCGGCAAAAGCACTTACCCTGCATTGTGAGTATTTGCAGCAAGTAAACGCGGATGTCGCAGTTGTCTCTGAACAAACCTACAGCGTGCAAAGCTTGGAGAAAAACGTGTTCACAGAGAAGCCGCACTTTACGGATGATGAATGGGAACGGCTTTGCGAAGGGCTGAATCACCTTGGCAAAATTGCTGACCAGCATGGCCTGAAGCTCGTCTATCATCACCATCTCGGTACTGGCGTCCAAACGGCAGAAGAAGTCGACCGCCTGATGGCAGGAACAGACCCTGCGCATGTACACCTCCTCTATGATACAGGCCATGCGTATATTTCTGACGGTGACTACTTGGGGATGCTTGAGAAGCATATCAACCGCATTAAGCATGTGCACTTTAAAGATGCCCGCCTGAATGTCATGGAACAATGCAGGCTTGAAGGGAAATCGTTTCAGCAATCGTTTTTAAAAGGCATGTTTACGGTTCCCGGTGATGGATGCATTGATTTTAGAGAAGTATATCAGCAGCTGTTGAAGCACGATTATTCCGGATGGATTGTCGTCGAAGCTGAACAGGACCCCGATGTTGCAAACCCGCTTGAGTATGCATTGATCGCGAGAAACTATATTGATGAGCAGTTGTTGGATCTGGCTTAATGGGGACTGAATATATGGGTAATACCAATGGAGATTCGGCCTTCAATAAACGGACAATCGCAGCAGCATTGGCCAACTATATTGATGCAGGTTCCATTGTGGCGGGCTCTGCTGGTTTATCATTATGGGTCAGTTACCTAAAGCTATCTGATACGCAAATCGGGCTGCTCGGCGCGCTAAGCGCAAACGCAATTTCTGCCGCTGTCGGCGCACTGCTTGGCGGGTATCTAGCTGATAAAGTCGGGCGGAAGGCTGTTTATACCAATAGCATGCTGGTTTATGCAATAGGGATTTGTTTGGTTCTGTTTGGGGTTAATTTCCCCATGTTGTTAAGCGGTTACATGATCATCGGTTTATCAGTAGGAGCTGATATTACCGCATCATGGACCATTATTGCAGAAAATGCGCCAAAGAAAAATCGGGCCCGTCATTGCGGCGTGGCACAAGTCGCTTGGGCGGCAGGGGCAGTCGTTGTGCTGCTTCTCTCCGTACTGGTCGGTGATTTAGGCCTCTTGGGGAATAAAATCGTATTTGCCCATCTGCTTGTCATTGCGCTGATTACGTACATCCTGAGAATCAGGCTTCCGGAGTCAGACGCCTGGCAGGCAAAAAATCAGCCGGGAGATGCTCAGGAAGAGAAGCCGGCCGTACTGAACAAAACATCGTATTTTGATTTGCTCAAGCCAATGTATCTAAAAAGCATACTGTTTTTGATGGGTATGTACTTGGTTTGGAATTTAGCCGCCGGTGTGATGGGCTTCTTTATGCCATACATTTATCAGCAGGTCGGCGGTGTATCTGCCAACATGGCAAACCTTTTGCAAATGGGACTGTTTATCTTCACAGGGTTGGGGGTCGCTTTGATCTTCATGCCCTTTGCCGACAAATATAGAAAAACCGTATTTGGAATCGCCGCTTTTATGGCAGTGATCGGATGGACGCTGTTTCTGCTGCCGGTTGAAGGCCTGCCTGTTCTGCTTCTGTTTATTGTCGTGATCGGCATCAATAACGGAGCCGGGCAGCAAGCCAACTATCAGTTATGGGCCAGTGAAATCTTTCCTACGCAATATCGTGCTTCTGCACAAGGACTGATGTTTTTCCTCGTCCGTATTTCAATAGGGATTTGGAGTCTGTTTGTCCCAATGATTATGACCAATTTCGGCATTGGAACGATGGCTGCAATTCTCCTCGGATGTGTGACGGCCAGTATGATTATCGGGATTCTCTTCGCGCCGAATACGTCTGGCAAGTCGCTTGAACAAATTCAGGAGGAACTCTACGGATCTCCTCAGAGCCAAGTAAAGCAAGGAACAGAAAGCAAAATGATGTAACCAACAGAAGGAGTGGCTGTCAATGAGTTTACGTATTGGCGTAATTGGAACTGGAGCAATTGGAAAAGAACATATTAACCGCATTACGAACAAGCTGTCCGGCGCAGAAATCGTTGCTGTAACGGATGTCAATCAAGAAGCTGCACAAAAGGTCGTTGAGCAATACCAATTAAACGCGGCGGTTTATCCGAATGATGACAGCCTGCTTGCAGACGAAAATGTAGATGCTGTCTTAGTGACAAGCTGGGGTCCTGCGCATGAATCGAGCGTGCTGAAAGCAATTAAAGCCCAGAAATATGTGTTCTGTGAAAAACCGCTCGCGACAACGGCTGAAGGATGCATGCGCATCGTCGAAGAGGAAATCAAAGTGGGCAAACGCCTAGTTCAAGTTGGCTTCATGCGCCGTTATGACAGCGGTTACGTACAGCTAAAGGAAGCACTCGATAATCATGTTATTGGCGAGCCGCTTATGATTCACTGCGCGCACCGCAACCCGACTGTGGGAGATAACTACACAACGGATATGGCCGTAGTCGACACGCTTGTTCATGAAATTGATGTACTGCACTGGCTCGTCAATGATGACTACGAGTCCGTTCAAGTCATCTATCCAAAAAAATCGAAAAATGCACTTCCGCATTTGAAAGATCCGCAAATCGTATTGATTGAAACGAAAGGCGGCATCGTCATCAATGCTGAAATCTATGTGAACTGTAAATACGGCTATGACATTCAATGTGAAATTGTAGGAGAAGACGGCGTCATTAAGCTTCCTGAACCATCAAGCATCAGCATGAGAAAAGAAGGCAAATTCAGCACAGATATTCTGATGGATTGGCAGAGACGCTTTGTGGCTGCGTACGATGTGGAAATCCAAGACTTCATTGATTCGATACAAAAGAAAGGCGAGGTCAGCGGGCCGACGGCATGGGACGGCTATATTGCTGCTGTTACGACTGACGCGTGTGTAAAAGCCCAGGAATCTGGACAAAAAGAAAAGGTTGAATTGAAGGAAAAACCGGAATTCTATCAATCGTTTACAACAGTTAAAAACTAAAAAAATAGAGGAGTGAAAATATGAAATTAGCATTGGATCCATCGATGTATCGTGATGATTTAACTTTGGAGGAAATGGTTTATAAAACAGCGGAGCTTGGCTATGAATATATTGAGCTATCGCCGCGCGAGGATTTTTGTCCATTCTATAAATATCCGAAAGTCGATTCAGCAAAGATCAAACAATTAAAGCGTCTATTAAAGGATACAGGTGTTAAGCTATCATCGCTCCTTCCTCTTTACCACTGGGCGGGTCCTGATGAAGACCGCCGCCAGGCTGCGGTGCGCAACTGGAAAAGGGCGATCGAAATTGCAGTTGAACTTGAAGTGGATTTGATGAACAGCGAATTCAGCGGTTCAAAATATGATCCTTTAACAAGTGAAGAAAAATTTATCAAATCCATGGATGAGCTTCTGCCAGTCTTTGAAAAAGAAGGCATTAAACTCAATCTTCAAGCCCATCCATACGATTTTATCGAAACGCACAAAGGTGCGATGGATATGATCCGCGCGCTTGACAAGGATTGGATCAATCTTGTCTACTCGACTGCGCATACTTTCTTCTATGATGACGGCAAAGGCGACATTGAGACCATGTTTGACGAAGCCGGCGACCGCCTCACACATGTTTTATTTGCAGATACTTTTAATCATAAAGCGGCTCATGGCTTGCGCTACATCGTCAATCCGCCTGACGCGAAAGTAACGGTTCACCAGCATTTGGACATTGGTCAAGGCGAGGTTGATTTTGATACGATTTTCAGAAAGCTGAGAGAGATGAAGTTCGACGGAATTGCGACGAATGCAGTATTTGCTTGGGTCGACGAAAGAGCAGATGAATCAAGCCGATTTATGCTTAAAAAAATGAAAGAAGAATTAGGTCTGGCATAAGCTGAGCATGGAGTTCGGCGGGATATGGCGAACAGCCTTCCTGCCGAACTCCCTTCATATCTAAAACGCAGATGGGGGAGTCTGACATGAAACTTTGTTTCAATGAAGCAACAACATTGGAAAACTCAAACCTTAAACAGGATTTAGAACTATGCGAAAAGCATGGCTATGATTATATTGAAATCCGCACAATGGATAAGCTGCCAGAGTACTTAAAAGACCATTCATTGGCTGATCTTGCGGAATATTTTCAAACCCATCACATCAAGCCGCTTGCCTTAAACGCACTCGTTTTTTTCAACAACCGTGATGAAAAGGGCCACAATGAGATCATCGCTGAATTTAAAGACATGATGGAAACGTGCAAAACCCTCGGTGTGAAATATGTCGTGGCCGTCCCGCTTGTGACTGAGCAGAAGATTGTAAAAGAAGAGATCAAAAAGAGCAGTGTTGAGGTGCTGACTGAGCTTTCAGATATCGCGGAGCCGTATGGCGTAAAAATCGCGCTCGAATTTGTCGGCCATCCGCAGTGTACAGTTAATACGTTTGAACAGGCGTACGACATCGTAAACACAGTCGACCGTGACAATGTCGGGCTTGTCCTTGACAGTTTCCACTTCCATGCAATGGGGTCAAATATTGAAAGCTTAAAGCAGGCGGACGGAAAGAAAATTTTCATCTATCATATCGACGATACCGAAGATTTCCCAATCGGCTTTTTAACGGATAAGGATCGTGTATGGCCGGGCCAAGGGGCGATTGACTTAGATGCCCACTTATCAGCACTAAAGGAAATTGGCTTCTCTGATGTTGTATCAGTTGAGCTCTTCCGGCCTGAATACTATAAGCTGAGTGCTGAGGAAGCCATTCAAACAGCGAAAAAAACAACGGTTGATATCGTATCAAAATACTTCAACATGTAATGGATAAAGGAGGGGTGGACATGGCTTTTGTATCGATGAAAGAGCTTCTTGAAGATGCAAAGCGGGAGCAATACGCAGTCGGCCAGTTTAATATCAACGGCCTGCAGTGGACGAAGGCGATTTTGCAGGCTGCGCAAAAGGAGCAATCACCGGTCATCGCCGCGGCTTCCGATCGCCTGGTCGACTATTTAGGCGGATTTAAAACGATTGCCGCCATGGTCGGCGCGTTAATGGAGGACATGGCGATTACCGTTCCCGTGGTGCTTCATCTTGATCACGGAAGCAGTGCGGAACGCTGCAGACAGGCCATTGATGCCGGATTCAGCTCAGTGATGATTGACGGCTCCCATCAGCCGATTGACGAGAATATCGCGATGACAAAAGAAGTCACCGATTATGCCGCAAAGCACGGCGTGTCAGTAGAAGCCGAAGTCGGCACGGTCGGCGGAATGGAAGACGGACTGGTCGGCGGGGTACGCTATGCCGATATCACGGAATGTGAGCGGATCGTCAAAGAAACCAATATCGACGCGCTGGCCGCCGCCCTCGGCTCTGTACACGGCAAATATCAGGGTGAGCCGAATCTCGGATTTAAGGAAATGGAGGCTATCTCCCGCATGACTGATATTCCCCTCGTTCTTCACGGGGCATCCGGGATTCCGCAGGATCAGATCAAAAAAGCCATCACGCTCGGCCACGCGAAGATCAATATCAATACGGAATGTATGGTAGCCTGGACAGACGAAACACGCCGCATGTTTCAGGAAAACAGCGATCTGTACGAACCGCGCGGCTATATGACACCAGGCATTGAAGCCGTGGAAGAGACAGTGCGAAGCAAAATGAGAGAGTTCGGATCAGCCGGTAAAGCAGCTAAGCAGCAGGTCGGCTGAAGAGACCAAAAACCGCCGAGATGGCGGTTTTTTTGTGCGGTGTTGCGTCCATACGCCCAAAACGATTATGATGATGGCAGCAGTGTAAGAAACGGGAGTGGTTCAGTTTGAATAAGATCATGATTGTGGAAGACAGTGAAGACATTCGTGGACTGTTGCAGAATTACCTTGAAAAATACGGATATCAAACAGTGGTCACCGCGGATTTCACGGCTGTTCTTGATGTTTTTTTGCAGGAAAAGCCTGATGTAGTGCTGCTTGATATCAATTTGCCGGCATATGACGGATATTATTGGTGCCGCCAGATCCGCCAGCATTCCACCAGCCCGATCATTTTTATTTCAGCCAGAAGCGGGGAAATGGATCAGGTGATGGCGATTGAAAACGGGGGAGACGATTATATCGAAAAACCGTTTTCTTATGATATTGTGCTGGCGAAAATCAAAAGCCAGATCCGCAGGGCGTACGGGGAGTACGCCGCAAAGCAGGGGGAGAAAGTGGTTGAATATGCCGGCGTTCAGCTCTTTGTAGAACGGTTTGAACTGCGTTTTCAGGATGAAAAAAGCGAGCTTTCTAAAAAAGAAAGTAAGCTTTTGGAAGTGTTGCTGGAGCGGGGAGAAAAGGTGACGGGTCGGGACCGTCTCATGGAAAAGACGTGGGACACCGACATTTTCGTCGATGATAATACACTTAACGTGTATATCACGCGGCTCAGAAAAAAACTGCGGGAGCTGAATGCGCCTGTTTCTATTGAACCGGTGCGGGGCGAAGGCTACCAGCTGAGGGCGCAATCATGAAGCTGTTTCTCCGGTCTCATACAGTCCTGATTCTGCTATTTCTCCTTCAAGGGCTGTTTGTCTTCTTTTATTACTGGTTTGCGGGTCTTCATTCTTTTTCTCACCTGTTTTACATATTGGGCGTGCAGCTTCTTATTTTGGCGGGTTATCTTGCTTATCGCTGGTACAAAGATCGCGGCGTGTATCATTGGCTCAGCTCGGGGCAGGAAGGGACGGACATCCCGTATCTCGGTTCTTCAGTGTTTTGTTCAGAGCTGTATGAAAAGCAGATGGAGCTGATCCGGCTGCAGCACCAGAAGCTCCATGAGACCGAAGCCAAGCTTGACGCGCGGGTGACGTATATGAATCAATGGGTGCACCAAGTAAAGACGCCGCTGTCGGTTATTAATTTAATCATTCAAGAAGAGGATGAGCCCGTTTTTGAACAAATCAAAAAAGAAGTCCGGCAGATTGAATTCGGGCTGGAGACGCTTCTTTATTCTTCAAGGCTCGACCTGTTTGAACGGGATTTTAAAATCGAAGCGGTTTCCCTGTCTGAGCTCCTCCAATCAGTTATTCAAAGCTATAAACGATTTTTTATTCAATACCGCGTTTATCCGAAAATGGACATTTGCGATGATCATCAGATTTACACCGATGCAAAATGGCTCAAATTTGCGATCGGCCAAGTGGTCACAAATGCGGTCAAGTATTCAGCGGGCAAGAGTGACAGACTTGAGCTGAATGTCTTCCGCGATGAAGACAGGACGGTGCTTGAAGTCAAAGATTACGGCGTCGGGATTCCCTCCCAAGACATCAAGCGGGTGTTTGACCCTTATTACACCGGTGAAAACGGGCGGCGTTACCAAGAATCTACGGGAATCGGCCTCCATCTCGTCAAAGAAATTACAGGTAAGCTCAATCATACGGTAGACATCAGCTCGTCTCCCGGTGAAGGGACTTCTGTTCGATTTTCATTTCTTACAAAAATGTAAGGCTCCGTTAAGAAAACAACATAGCTCGCTTTGTTTCCCCTTGATAACATGGATTTATGTCAAGGGGATTTTTATGTTGAACGTCCCGGCACTACATGAAAGCAGCCCAGATCAACAAGAATAAAACCATAAGGAGGATTCTCATGGCGAATATGCTTGAAGTTAAACATATAAATAAAACCTATAAAGGACAAGTGTCCTATCAAGCCTTAAAGCAAATTTCATTTTCAATAGAAGAAGGCGAGTTCACGGCGGTGATGGGGCCGTCCGGGTCCGGAAAAACAACGCTTTTGAATATCATTTCAACGATCGACCGTCCGGATTCAGGCGATATCTTGATTCATGGAGAAAACCCGCATCGCCTGAAGCGGACAAAGCTCGCTCATTTCCGCCGCAAGCAGCTCGGATTTGTGTTTCAGGATTTCAACCTTCTGGACACGCTGACAATCGGTGAAAATATCATGCTGCCGTTAACGCTTGAAAAAGAAGCGCCGTCTGTAATGGAAGAAAAACTGCAAGGCATCGCGGCAAAGCTCGGTATCGAAAACCTGCTCAACAAACGGACGTTTGAAGTATCCGGAGGACAGCGCCAGCGTGCCGCCATTGCAAGAGCGGTCATTCATAAGCCGTCACTCATTCTGGCCGATGAACCGACGGGAAACCTTGATTCCAAGGCGTCAAAAGACGTCATGGAAACGATGCAGAGCTTGAATCAGGATGATCATGTCACGGCTTTGATGGTGACCCACGATCCTGTTGCGGCAAGCTACTGCCGCCGCGTCATCTTTATAAAAGACGGCGAACTGTTTAATGAGATTTACCGCGGGGAAAACCGCCAAGTATTTTATGAACAAATTCTCGATGTGCTGTCTATGCTGGGGGGAAACGCAAATGACCTTTCTTCAGTTCGCTTATAAAAACGTCACGAGAAACAAAAGGGCCTATCTTGCATTCTTTTTAAGCAGCGCCTTTTCCGTTTTGATTTTCTTTACCTTTGCGATGTTCCTGTTTCATCCGGCATTAAAGGAAGGCTACCTGAATAACATCGCCAAAAAAGGCTTAACCGCCGCGGAATGGATGATCTTTGTTTTTTCTTTCTTATTTGTTCTGTATTCGGTTAATGCGTTTTTAAAATCGAGAAATAAAGAATTCGGCATCCTGCTCATGCAGGGCATCACGCCGGGGCAGCTGAGAAAGCTCATTACTGCGGAAAATATGATCATCGGCGTCATGTCAATTGCAGCCGGCATAATCGGAGGATTCATTTTTTCAAAGACGTTCTTTACGGTTGGCGCTTATATTTTAGAAATGGACGCGCTGCCTTTGTATATGCCTTGGAAAGCGCTCGGTATTACGGCCGGCGGATTTCTGCTCTTATTTTTCCTTTTATCGCAGTTTACGATCCTTTTTGTCAGATCAAATACGGTTATCAAATTAATAAAGGGCACTGACAAGATTAAGCCGGAGCCTAAGCCGTCCGTGCTTCTGTCCTTATTCGGCATCGCCTGTCTGTGCGGCGGGTACGGCATGGTCCTTAAAGGCAATGTCCACGGGACTGAACCGTTTATCATTTTACTGCTTACCGTCATCGGAACGTATTTCTTTTTCAGCCAAAGCAGCATATGGATTCTGCGCGCGCTGAAGAAGTGGAAAACCTTTTATCTGCGCGGGAAAAATGTCATTTGGGTTTCTGACCTTGTCTATCGTTTAAAAGACAACGCCCGCCTGTTCTTTATTGTCAGCATTATTTCTGCGGTTGCGTTTACGGCTACGGGTGTGCTCGCGATGTACAAATCGACCGTCGGGGCGGAAGAGTCCGCTTATGAAATGGAGTATTTATCTTACAGCAACAATCCAAAAGAACAGACTCATTTGAAAAAAATTGACCATGAACTGAAAACACACGGCTTTACGTATAAGAAAGACAAAATAGATGTTTCCAATATTCGCTATCAGGCAGGGGATACTGTTCCGCCTGTTTACATGATCAGTGAATCGGATGCGGTAAAATACTTCCATGTCAAAGTGAACGGCCTGAAAGAAGACGAGGCTGTCTATTTCCCGGGCACGTATGACCGCAATTTCAAAAACAAAGCGCCGGATCAGCTGAAGCTGCTGAACCAAAAAGGCAAGCTGTCCGGACAAAAACTGTCAGTAAAAGAAGTCAAAAAACCGCTGATCTCATTGAATGCCATCATCGCGGTGAACGATAAAACCTTTGATCAGCTCAAATCACTCGGTGATAAAGCGTCATTATACGGCTACAGCTACGATCATTGGAAAGACAGTCTTGGGTTCAGCCAATCTCTGAAAGATGAGATCTACGGCAACTATATCGACGTGCATTCTGATTTTATGTCAAAAGCCGGCACCTACTATGATACGGTGCAGCTGCCGAGCCTGAGTTTATTTATCGGCCTGTTTATCGCAATTGTATTCTTTGTCGCGGCAGCAAGTTTCTTATATTTCAGGCTGTTCACTGATTTAGATGAAGACCGGGAGCGCTACCGTTCACTGGCCAAAATCGGCCTGAGTGAGCGTGAAATGGCACAAAGCGTAACGATACAATTGGCAATTCTTTTCTTCTTTCCATTTGTCATTGCCGTCATGCATACGCTGTTTGCCTTGAGAACATTGGCTGTGGAAGGCTATTCCGATGTAGCGGGGCCGCTCAGTCTCACCATCGGAGGGTTTTTCATTTTTCAGCTTCTATTCTTCCTCGCGGTGCGGTCAAGCTATTTGAAAAAAATGAACAAGTAAGGGGAGTGCAAAGATGAAAAAAGCAATGGCAATCCTGGCCGTCTTGGCGGCTGCTGCCGTAATATGCGGGCTTCTCTTTTTTCATAACGATGTTACAGACAGATTTAATCCGTTTATTCACCAGCAAGATGTCTATGTTCAGATTGATCGAGATGGCAGACATCTTAGCCCGGGCGGTACTGAATATACATTAGACGGATATAATGCATCTGGGAAAAAAGAAGAAGTGACCTTTTTCGCCGGCAAAGAGCTTCGGAAGAACGCGTACTTGAAGGTGAAGGCGAAAGGAAAGTATGTCGAGACTTGGGAAGAAGTCAGGTTTGAAGATATGCCGGACTCCGTACAGTCAACATTAAAGTGAATCATAATAAACGGCACAGCGTCATGACTGTGCCGTTTTTTTATTTTTTATTTTCTTCGGCCCGTTTGATCAGCATGTCGGTGATGATATCCACCTGTTTGCTGACGGAAATCGGATCGTACGGATAAAACGTGTCAAAGTCATTGATAAACACGCGATTATGTTTAACAGCGTCCAGGTTCTTCCAAATAGAGGAATTCTCCAGCTTGTCGAGTGTTTTGCTTTCGCCTTTCGGGTTGTAATCCGTAATGAACATATAATCTGCGGCATACTCAGGAATAACCTCTTGAGAGAGCTGTTTCATCTCTCCTTTTTTGATGACATCTTGTTCGATTTTTTCAGGCGCTTTTAACCCGAGTGCATTGTATACAGCTTGGCCGCCGCGTCCGCCATTGTCATTGAACACCCAGAATTCGCCCTTGTCCGTGTTTTCATAAATGCCGAAGGTCGCATCTTTGTCGATGACGCCGGCAATTCTCTTTTTAGCAGCTTCCGCTTTTTTGTTAAAGTCAGCCATAAATGATTTTGCTTTGTCTTTCGCTCCGGCGATATCTCCGAACATGCTGACTGTGTCTTCTACGTTTTTCGCTGTGTTATAAGGAACGACAACAGTTGGAGCGATTTTCTTTAATTTATCGACATTCTCTTCATTCATGACAACAATTAAGTCAGGCTGAAGCTCCATCACTTTTTCAACGCTGATCGGATCACCAACATCCTTCACATCTTTCAGCTTTGATTTTAAAAACGGATTATCAAATGACCATGAGCCTGAGCCGACCACATTGGCCCCGACAGACAGCAATTCACCGGCATAAAAATCAGTGACAATGCGTTTCGGATGTGCAGGAATGTTGACGTTCCCTTTTGTTGATTTGTATGTTCTCATTTCTGTCTTTTCGGAAGCTGAATCACTTGAGCTTCCTTTCGAAGCCGTGCCGCTGCAAGCGCTGGCAAACATAAGAAGCAGCACCAGCATGCCCACGAGCAATGTGTTCTTTTTCATCAAGAACCCTCCAATATGTATTTTAATTGACTAGTAATGATTATCATTATCAATTAATAATATAGCAAGAAACCTGTTCGCCGTCTATCACAATTTTAAAGGGAGAAAGTTTTTCCCGTTTATGGGTGACGCGGTATGCCTAATCGATTATTATAGGTAAATAGGAGGAGAAAAATATGGGAATTACAAAAAGAGGTGCCGCTTGGGAATGGCTGCATAGCTGGTGGATGCTGTTTATTTTCATGCCTTTTGCCATTACCAGTTTTTTTGCCTTTTTATTTATTGGCATCAAGGTTAGAAATAGAAAGTGGATCATGTACGGAATCATTTATTTTTTCATTTTTGCGTTTGGTTTTGTTTTGCCCGATCTGCCCGGTGTTTTTATTGTGGTCCCGTTATGGGCGGTGACCATTATTCATGGATTTAAAGTACGCCCGCTGTATTTGATTCAGCTGGATGTCTACAAAGATCATGTGGAGGCGCGGGCTTTTGCCGAGGCAAGAAGTGAAGCCGAGAGCAGATTTCATGCCCCGAAACAGTCAATTCAAGATATACATATTCGCAAAGAACAGTAAGAAAAAAGCTCAACACTAGCATTGTGTTGAGCTTTTTATATGTTACTGCTGGTAGGATTGCTGCTGGAATGGCGTATTTTGGCCGAATGGAAGTGTAGACACATTCGTATTCATCACGCTGGATTGTCCAGTGAATTCCTGCTGCATTTGGTTGCACATGTTGACAACCTGCTGGCATTTTTGAATGGCCATGTCATGTCCGTGCAGCGCTTGCTGAATGGTATGTGCCGCTTGTTGTTCGTGGTTTAGAATCTGCTGCAGCATTTGGATGTTTTGCTGCTCCTGATGAAGCATTTGGCGATATTGCTGGCTGCTTTGCTGTGTTTGCTGAATGAGCTGCTGAGCAGTCTGGCGGCATTGGTTCAGCTGCTGCAAGCCGTGTTGTGTATGATGCATGAATCATTCCTCCATGTGATCGATTGATGTGAGTCGGTATTATCATGCAACTTGAATGAAAAGAAATTCTGTAAAAGTGGAACTACAATTATTTTCCTCAGCTCCTCTATCTTTGAATGAAAACGGTAAAGATTGTATACTGGTACAAACCCTTTTTATGTAAATGTTCCGTTTTAAAACCATAAGGATTGCGGAAAACGAAACCCTGAAATCGGGAGAATCGTATTCCGCTTTTTTTCTTTGCCTGCTTCAGAAACCGCCTTCCCCAGCAGTAAATGGGATATTCAGCCTGTTTTCTACTGTGCGGAGGCGCTGATTGAGCCGGTTTAAACGGCGTGTATGGCGTTCAACAGCCTGGCTTAACTGATTGACCTGTTCGGCAATCCGTGCAATTTCCCGATTTTGACGGCGGTCTTCATTCGTAAGGCGTGTTAACTCTCTTGATTGCTGTTCGTTTTGCCGTTCAAGTGCCGCAACTCTTCTTTCTAACGCCGGCGGCTGTCTGTCCGTCTGGTAAGGATCATAATAATCCTGCTGCGGATAAGGATTGTATTCATGTTGGCTATAGTAAGGTTCCTGCTGAGGCAGCTGCGGGCTGTAATATTGATATGGATTCATGTAATCAATCTCCTTAAAAATAAAATGTGGGTGAATTCCTTATAACTTATGTAGTCATTGGCACAGTGCCACGGCATTTGCCTAAAAAGGTGAGAAAGGGCGGTGATCAAGTTGCGCAGCAAAGGTCTTATCGCTTTGCTGCTGGCCGCTGTAAGCGTCATGATATCGGGCTGCCAACAACAAAAAGAGGAAACGCCGTTTTATTACGGCACGTGGGATGAGGGAATTACCCCGGGACCCATGGATGGCGTGAAATCAGCAACAGTCACCTTTACCAAAGACGAGGTGATGGAGACGGAAGTGATTGAAGGAAGAGGAGAGGTACAGCTGCCTTTTATGGCATACAAGGTGATTTCCCAAAGCACTGACGGGGATATCGGGATTCAGTATCTCGGACCTTATTATCCGCTCAAAAGCACGCTGAAAAGAGGAGAAAATGGGACGCTGATATGGGAGCAAAATGGCCAGACAAAAACGATGACAAGAATCACATCAAAGACCGGCAAGGAGGAGAAATATGAGAAATAAAAAAGCTGAAAGACTGGTGTTAACAGGACTTATTTTACATATCATTCAGTGGATATTTATATTATGGGCTTTTCTCAAGATCAAAGACTTATTTAGTGATTATACGATCTATAACCCTAATGTTATCAGCGGATCCATGCAGTCCTTATCGTTTATACAAATGATGCGCGCTATGATGTACTCAGGGGCAATCGTGAATTATGTATTGTTTTTTGCGCTTGTATGTCTTATGTATTGTGTAGTTCTTCATGCCATCTTGATTGTTCTGGAAATGACGGCTTACGTCATGATCAGGCGGAATCCTGCATCTTCATGGGGATTCTTTTTGACGGCGGCGGGTGTGAAGCTTGCCATCTTGAATATAACCGGCATTCCTTTTTTAGCTGCCGGCTTCCTGCTGATGAAACAGGAAAAAACAGAAAACGGCGGCATGGAGACAAAAAGAAAGCGGAAACCGCGCACTCGTACTCGAAGACAAGGCCGGCGTCTAAACAGAATCCGGAGAAAATCATCTCTTCCAGTTGAATATCAAAAAGAAAAAACGATATGATGGGACTATAGCCTGAAAACGACACGAAGGAGATGCAGGATGTACAAACTAATTGCAATTGATATGGACGGAACACTTTTAAATGATCATCATGAAGTAACAGAGGAAGTCCGCAACGCTCTTCACGCGGCTAAAGCGGAAGGCGTCAAAATTGTGCTTTGCACCGGCCGGCCGATCGGAGGTGTGCGGAGATATTTAGATGAACTGAATTTAATTGAAGAAGGCGACTATGTTATTGCGTATAATGGAGCGCTTGTTCAAAATACCTATACAAACGAAGTGGTCACGGAGCTGTCTCTCGGTTATGATGATTTGACTTCATTATATGATCTGAGCTTAGAGCTGAAGACGCCGATGCATTTCTTTGACTCATCTAATTTGTATACGCCTAACCGGGATATTAGCGAATTTACCGTATACGAATCCTATGTGACGCAAGTGCCGCTTCATTTCCGCGAGATTGACGAGGTGCCAAAAGATATCCTCATCCCGAAAGTGATGTTTATTGATAAACCGGAGAACTTAAGCCACGTCATTACATCGATTCCAAAAGACGTGAGAGAAAAATATACAATGGTCAGAAGCGCGCCTTTCTTTTATGAAATTCTGCATCCGGAAGCCAGCAAAGGAAATGCCGTACGCCAGCTGGCACAGCTGCTTGGAATTGAACAAGCGGAAGTCATGAGCATAGGGGACAACGGGAACGACCTGACAATGATTGAATGGGCGGGCTGCGGCGTTGCCATGGCAAACGCCATCCCAGAAGTATTGGAAGCCGCAAACTTTCAAACACGCTCCAACAATGAACATGGTGTTGCGCATGCGATTCACGAGCTTGTTTTGGCGAAATAATGAAATCCAGCCTTTTAGGAGGCTGGATTTTTTTGTTATGGCGGCTTTATTGTGCCTGTCTGGTCTGTAATCATCATCAGCCCTTTTTGCGGAACGGACGCTAAGATTTCTTTTCCTGCTGCCCTTTTAGAACATCAGCGATGAATTATGAACCTGCATAATTTCTTATTGGCTCTGCTGCTGCAGAGGCCTGTAGAAATAAAAAGGAAGCAATCACCATAAACATCAGCATCGTACATTTTTGATCTTCTTGTCATTCTTTGCTTTGGGGTGGATTCCTCGTTTTGATTAATGTTAATCTTTTGACGAATCTATTTGACTTTCGTTATGCTGATAAAACAAGTTGTTCACAAAATGTATGATTTTAGCCTGAATCGGAAGGGGACTGAATCTGTGCACAAGTCTTACATTGCAAACTGCTGACCGGAATCATTTATTAGCGAGAACAATGGATTTTGCATTTCAGCTGGGGACGGAGGTCATTCTCTATCCGCGCCATTACAACTGGAAGAGTGAAGCTGACGGAAAGGTGCACCAAACACAGTACGCGTTTATCGGTATGGGGAGAAAACTTGGAAATATATTATTTGCCGATGGTGTCAATGAAAGCGGTTTATCTTGTGCGGCGCTTTATTTTATGGGATATGCGGAGTACGAAAAAACGAGACGGGAAGACGGCGTTCAAATTGCCCCGCATGAGTTTGTAACATGGGCGCTGTCAGTTTGTAAGTCTTTGGAAGACGTAAAAGAAAAGATCCGCTCTTTAACGATTGTGGAGAAGAAATTAGAGCTATTGGATACCGTTTTACCGCTACACTGGATATTGTCAGACCGGACGGGACGCAGCCTGACGATAGAACCGAGAGCAGACGGCATCAAAATCTATGACAATCAACCAGGCGTCATGACGAACAGCCCCGACTTTCTATGGCACGTGAGCAATCTTCGGCAATATATAGGAATAAGGCCGAAACAATTCGAGAGCAAGGAGATGGGCGGATTGATGCTGTCCGCTTTTGGCCAAGGCTCAGGTACTGTGGGTCTGCCGGGAGATTATACACCGCCTTCACGGTTTGTCAGAGCTGTTTTTCTGAAAGAACATCTAGAGCCGGCGGCAGATGAAACGAGAGGTGTATCAGCTGCTTTTCAGCTTTTGGCAAACATGGCAATACCCAAGGGTGCTGTGATAACGGAAGAAGACGAAATTGATTATACGCAATATACTTCTGTGATGTGCAACGACACGGGAAACTACTACTTTCACCACTACAACAATCGGCAAATCCAAAAAGTAAGTTTATTTCATGAAGACCTTGACTGTCTGGAGCCTAAAGTGTTTTCTGCTAAAGCAGAAGAAAATATTCTAGAGCTTAATTAAGATTCAATCAGCTGATTCCGGTATGAATCCGGGATCAGCTTATTTTTTTGTACGATGTCACTGCTTCTGAATGATTGGCAAAATGGATTGTGCTAAATCTACAACGCCGATCACGCGCAAGCTATATTTATATAAACTTTGGATCAAAACTGAGTCTCAGCATCATCAGACTAGTTTTACGAGTACACAGGTTGCACAAATGCCGCCCCATGATTCCGCGAGATATGAAAAATTTGATCTTAACTCATTGACAAACGCCTAAGACAAGGGTACATTTTGATTTATTCATATTAAACGACTAGGAATATAGGTGTTTATTTTTCGGATTTTTCAGCCTAAAACATGATAAAAGGAGTAACGTCATGACAAGCAAAAAGAAACAAATCAAATTAGGGGTTTTTCTAGCGGGTACAGGACATCATGTGGCGTCTTGGCGGCATCCGGACGCGCCTGCCGATGCGAGCATGAATTTGGATTATTTTAAAGAGCTTGCGAAAACAGCGGAGCGGGGCAAGCTGGATATGCTGTTTTTAGCGGATAGCCTATCAATTGACAGCAAGTCTCATCCAAATGTGTTAACAAGGTTTGAGCCATTCACCTTGCTCTCTGCTTTGGCGCAGGTAACATCAAGAATCGGACTGACAGCAACAGCTTCCACTACATACAGCGAGCCGTTTCACATTGCCAGACAGTTTGCGTCATTGGATCATCTGTCTAACGGCCGTGCCGGATGGAACGTCGTCACTTCGTCTATTGAATCAACAGCGCTGAATTTCAGCGGTGAAAAGCATCTTGAACACCATTTGCGCTATCAGCGGGCAGAGGAATTTGTCGAGGTTGTAAAGGGACTTTGGGATTCATGGGAAGAGGACGCTTTTATCCGCAATAAAGAAACAGGTGAATTCTTTGAGAAGGAAAAAATGCACGAGCTGAACCACAAAGGAGAATATTTCTCGGTTCGCGGGCCTCTTAACGTTTCAAGAACGCCGCAGGGCCAGCCGGTCATTATCCAGGCAGGATCATCAGGAGACGGAAAAGCACTGGCTGCCAGAACAGCAGAAGTGATCTTCACAGCGCAAAACCACCTGGAGTCAGCTCAAGATTTTTATCAATCGATTAAAGAGCAGGCTGCGGAATTTGGACGTGATCCAGAAAAAATTGCAATCATGCCGGGTATTTTCCCGATCATTGCTGATACCGAAGAAGCAGCGCAAGCCAAATACAAGGAGCTTCAAGATCTGATTATTCCATCTGTCGGTCTGCAAATTCTCCAAAATTATTTAGGCGGAATTGATTTGTCAGCATATCCGCTTGACGGGCCGTTGCCGAAGCTTGACGCAGATGCTTCCAATGCGGTGAAGAGCCGCTTCAAGCTTGTTCAGGAAATGGCTGAACGTGACAATATGACGATACGCGAGCTTTACAAATACGTTGCAGGCTCCAGAGGCCACCATATCTTCGTCGGCACGCCGGAGCAGCTCGCCGACAAGATGCAGGAATGGGTGGATAAGAAGGCATGTGACGGGTTTAACATCATGCCTCCGCTTCTTCCGGAAGGAATTGAAGTGTTTGTTGATCAAGTGGTTCCGATTTTACAGGAGCGCGGCGTGTTCAGAAAAGAATATGAAGGCACTACATTGAGAGACCACTTCGGTTTGGAAAAGCCGGTAAACCGTTATGCAAAGTAAGGAGGAACGCTAGATGAAGGCACAATATCGTCTTGCAGTTGAACGTGATGCCGAACAGCTTCTAGAGCTGACACTGCGGGCTTATGAACCGATTCGAAAGCTCGGTATTCGTTTTGCTGCCGCTCATGCGGATCTGGATTTGGTGTTAAATAACATCCGGAAAAACGCCTGCTACGTCATGGAAGAGGACGGGCGGATCATCGCGACCATTACCTTAAGAATGCCTTGGGGACAGCAGCCGGGACCGTATGGCGTTCCGCATATCTGGTGGTTCGCTGTGGACCCTGACACCGGTCAAAAAGGAGTCGGAACAAAGCTGCTTCAATGGCTGGAGGAAACAATCCTCCGTGATACGTTAAAGGTTCCGTTTGTCTCACTCGGAACAGCGGATAAGCATCCGTGGCTGATTGAGATGTATGAACGAAAAGGGTATGTCCGCTCAGGTGAACAAGACCTTGGCAAAGGGCATATGACAATCTATATGAAAAAACAATTGCGAAATGACCTATAAAATAGAAAAGGCGGGAAATCAAATGAAAATGAAAAAATGGACTGTGCTGTTCGTTGCTGCATTATTAGCGGTGCTCTCAGCTTGCGGCAATGGAAACAGCAGCAGTAAAGAGGATGACAATGTACTTCATGTCGGTGCGACAGGACAAAGTTACCCATTTGCTTATAAAGAAGACGGAAAGCTGACAGGTTTTGATGTGGAAGTGATGGAAGCGGTCGCGAAGAAAATTGACATGAAACTGGACTGGAAGCTGCTTGAATTCAGCGGGCTGATGGGAGAGCTTCAAACAGGCAAGCTTGATACCATTTCCAACCAGGTAGCTGTGACTGATGAACGTAAGGAAACGTATCACTTTACTGAACCATACGCTTATGCGGGAACACAGATTGTTGTCAAAAAAGACAATCATGACATCAAGTCAGTAGACGATTTAAAAGGGAAGACAGTCGCTGCCGTTCTCGGTTCAAATCACGCAAAAAATCTTGAAAGCAAAGATCCTGATAAAAAAATTAATATCAAAACATACGAAACACAAGAAGGCACGCTGAAGGATGTCGCTTACGGCCGTGTAGACGCTTATGTCAACAGCCGAACTGTGCTGATCGCGCAAATGAAGAAAACCGGCTTGCCGTTAAAGCTTGCAGGAGATCCGATTGTGTACGAACAAGTTGCATTCCCATTTGCCAAGGACGACGCACACGATAAGCTCCGCAAAAAAGTTAATAAAGCGCTTGATGAATTGCGTAAAGACGGGACACTGAAAAAGCTTTCCGAAAAATATTTTAATGAAGATATCACAGTAGAACAGAAGCATTAAGAAACGGCGGTGAATCACCAGAATGAACACAATTGATTGGGAATTCATGATATCAGCATTCCCGACTTTAATTCAGGCCCTTCCGATCACCTTGTTTATGGCCGTAGCGGCTATGATTTTTGCCATTATCGGAGGACTTATTCTCGCACTCATCACAAAGAACAAAATTCCAGTGCTTCATCAGCTGTCAAAGCTGTATATATCCTTTTTCCGGGGCGTGCCGACACTTGTGCAGCTGTTCTTAATCTACTACGGACTGCCGCAGCTGTTTCCGGAGATGAGCAAAATGACAGCTCTCACAGCTGCCATCATCGGGTTAAGTTTAAAAAACGCCGCTTATTTGGCAGAAATCTTCCGTGCCGCCCTCAATTCTGTTGATGAAGGGCAGCTGGAGGCATGCCTGTCTGTCGGCATGACAAAACTTCAGGCATACAGACGGATTATTTTGCCGCAAGCCGTCCGAAATGCGATTCCGGCAACGGGAAATACATTTATCGGACTACTCAAAGAAACCTCACTGGCCTTTACATTAGGGGTCATGGAGATGTTCGCCCAAGGGAAGATGTACGCTTCAGGAAACCTCAAATATTTTGAGACGTACTTAGCGGTTGCGATTGTCTATTGGGTTCTTACCATTATCTACAGCATTTTGCAGGACATGTTTGAACGCGCCATGAGCAAGCCATACCGGACTTAGAGGTGAAATCAGTTGATAACAGTAAAAAATATTCGCAAAGCGTTTAAAGATCTCGTCGTGCTCGACGGAATCGATCTAAAAGTGAAACGCGGAGAAGTCGTGGCGATCATCGGTCCGTCCGGTTCTGGAAAATCAACGCTTCTCCGGTGCTTAAATCTATTAGAACGTCCGGATCAAGGCCACATTGAAATCGGAGAAGCCAAACTGAACGCGGAAAAGTTCACACGCAAGGAAGCACACCGGCTTCGCCAGCAAACGGCCATGGTCTTTCAAAACTACAATCTGTTTAAAAATAAAACGGCTCTGCAAAACATTACAGAAGCTTTAATCGTGGCTCAACACAAATCACGCGACGAAGCGAAGCGCATTGGAATGGATATTCTGAAACAAGTTGGTTTAGAGCATAAGGCTGACAGCTATCCGATCACAATGTCCGGCGGCCAGCAGCAGCGAATCGGCATTGCGCGGGCACTTGCGGTCAATCCGCATGCGATCTTGCTGGATGAACCAACTTCGGCGCTTGACCCTGAGCTCGTCGCAGGGGTGCTTCAGGTCATCAAGTCCATTGCGGAAAAACAAACAACGATGATCATTGTTACACACGAAATGGCGTTTGCGAAAGAGGTCGCTGATAAAGTGATTTTTATGGCAGACGGCCATATTATCGAGCAGGGAACGCCAGAAGAACTGTTTGACTATCCGAAAAACGAACGGACGAAAAGATTTATCAAGCAGGTGGGAGAGCCTGCAGAGCTTATATAAGAAAGGGAGAAGAACAATGGCCGACAAAACGTTTCATACCCGTTTAATCAATATGCGGCGTGATCTTCATGAACATCCTGAACTGTCATTTCAAGAGGTTGAAACGACCAAAAAAATCCGCCGCTGGCTTGAGGAAGAGCATATTGAGATTCTTGACGTTCCTCTATTGGAAACAGGCGTAATTGCAGAAATCAAAGGGCAGGAAGATGGACCCGTCATCGCGATACGTGCGGACATTGATGCACTCCCGATCCAAGAACAGACGAATCTGCCGTTTGCATCTAAGGTTGACGGCACGATGCATGCGTGCGGACACGATTTTCATACAGCTTCCATTATCGGCACGGCCATTTTGCTGAATCAAAGAAGAGCCGAGCTGAAAGGTACTGTCCGCTTTATTTTTCAGCCAGCTGAAGAAATTGCCGCAGGAGCAAGAAAGGTCATAGAAGCTGGCGTACTTGATGACGTTTCCGCGATTTTCGGCATGCACAATAAGCCGGATCTGCCTGTCGGGACCATAGGTGTAAGAGAAGGTCCCCTCATGGCAAGTGTTGACCGATTTGAGATCGTCGTCAAAGGGAAAGGCGGACACGCCGGCATCCCGAATAACAGTATTGATCCAATCGCTGCAGCCGGACAAATCATCAGCGGCCTGCAATCTGTGGTCAGCCGCAACATCAGCTCATTGCAAAACGCGGTCGTCAGTATTACAAGAGTACAGGCGGGCACTTCGTGGAACGTGATTCCGGACCAGGCTGAAATGGAGGGGACGGTTCGAACCTTTCAAAAAGAAGCGAGACAGGCTGTTCCGGAACATATGAAACGAGTGGCTGAAGGAATTGCCGCGGGCTATGGGGCACAAGCAGAATTCAAGTGGTTTCCTTATTTGCCTTCCGTTCAGAATGACGGCACATTTTTGAATGCGGCATCCGAAGCTGCGGAACGGCTTGGCTATCAAACTGTTCACGCTGAGCAGTCTCCGGGCGGAGAAGACTTCGCTCTGTATCAAGAGAAGATCCCGGGATTTTTTGTGTGGATGGGAACGAACGGTACGGAGGAGTGGCATCACCCGGCCTTTACATTGGATGAAGAAGCCTTGACGGTTGCATCTCAATATTTCGCTGAGCTGGCTGTTATCGTACTGGAGACCATCAAATGAGCAGACAAGGGCTGACAGCAGGTCTCGCGGAGGCTGTGAGAACGTCACAGCCTGAGCGTGCAATTGCCGCGATGCGTGAAGCAAAAAAAGGGTTACTCGATTTTACAGCCGCTTCATTCGCAGGAAGAGAAGATAAAGGAATTCAAAAGCTCCTCCGCCTGATAGAGGATGAAGGAGGCGCGTCCCTTGTTCCTATTATCGGGCAAGGAAAAAAGGCCGCGCCATTACAATCCGCGATGCTCAATGGATTTATCGCCCATGCATTGGATTTTGATGATGTCCACTCCGATGTAAGAGGACACCCCAGTGCTGTCATCGTGCCGGCTCTTATGGCTTCTGCCGCTCGCGGATATGACGAGCGGCTTCTTGGCGCTTATATTGTTGGTGTTGAAGTGATGGCAAGGCTGGGAGAATCGATTGGCGGCCGCCACTATGAAAAGGGCTGGCATAATACAGGAACGCTTGGCGCGATCGCTGCTGCCTGCGCTGCAGGTTACGCAGAGGAACTGACTCAGGAAGAGCTGGAAAAAGCCATTGGTTTTGCAGCAACGCAATCTGCCGGGATGAGGGTGCAATTTGGGACAGAAATGAAACCGCTGCACGCCGGGCTGGCGGCTCAGGCTGGCTTGCTTGCCGTTAAGCTGGCCCAATCAGAATTCGGCGGGTCCCGTACGGCACTTGATGGAGATACAGGTTTCTTCGGCCTGTACGGCGATTTAGAAAAAGCACAAAACACGTTGCTAAACCGTTGGGGCGCATCATGGAGAATCGTGAAGCCTGGCCTATGGTTTAAGATTTACCCATTTTGCTCTGCGGCACACCATGCTGCAGATGCGGTACGAAAGCTTGTCTCTGAAGAAGCTATTTCTGCTGCCAATACCGAGCGGATTGAAGTGATTTTTCCGCCAGGCGGAGATGCTGCATTGACGGAAAGATCGCCGAAGACTGGAGAGGAAGGCCGTTTCAGCGTTGAATATGTGATTGCTCTTGCTTTGCACGGACATGAGCTGAACGCTGAGCATTTCAACAGCCAGCCGATCCCAAGCGTCATTCAAACGACAATAGGGCATATTCAGCGAGTATATGACAATGCCATTCAGCCGGCTCCTCATGCCGTTCCAAAAGGCCGTTTCACGATTGTCCGGGTCTATTTATCAGACGGCCGGATTTGCGAAGCGCGTGTGGACTGTCCAAAAGGAGCCCCAGGAAACGAGCTGTCTGAAGAAGACATAAAAGAAAAATTGACATTAACGGTTCCACATGAAAAAGCACGGCACATCATAACAGCCGTTGAGAAAGCCGATATAAAAGAATTTTTAGCGCATATTGGATAAGATTCAGCTCTACTAACCGATTTCAGATGATATGATAAAACCAATCATACGTTTGAAAAAGGAGAAACCATGACGGTGAATGACGCGGTTGTATTCATTTTGGCTGCCTTTTTACTATTGGGAGCGGCGGATTATTGTTTGGGAAACAGGTGGGGGCTTGGCGAGCGGTTTGCTGACGGCTTCAAGGCCATGGGGCCGCTGGCGCTGTCCATGATCGGAATTGTGTCGCTGGCACCCGTGCTGGCAGCTATCCTGATTCCCATCGTCTCTCCGGTTTATACAGCGATTGGCGCCGATCCTTCATCCTTTGCGAACACCATCTTGGCCATTGATATGGGAGGATATGCGCTCGCTGGAGAAATGGCGAAAGATCCACAAGCCGGATTGTTTTCATGGGTGTTTTTAGGAACGATGATGGGACCGGCTATTGTCTTCACAATTCCCGTCGCTCTAGGCATCATCGAAAAAGAGGATCACCCGTACTTTGCAAAAGGCATTTTAATCGGGCTGTGTACAGTGCCGATCGGGTGCTTAACCGGCGGATTATGCGCAGGCCTTAACATCATCATGATAGGTCAAAACCTCCTGATTCCAAGTCTTTTATCTGCTGTGATCGCTTTTGGATTATGGCGGTACACCGATATCATCATTCGGTTATTTCATCTCTTCGGGAAGGCTGTCAGTATGGTTGCAATTATCGGGCTTGCAGCTGTCTCCGTTGAAACGATGACTGGCATTGTGCTGATTCCAGGGATGGAAAACGTCGAAACAGGGATACAAACGACAGGGACCATCGCCATTGCGTTGGCAGGGGCGTTTCCGATGACCGCCTTTATTACAAAAGTCTTTAAAAAGCCTCTTCAGGCACTGGGGAGATGCTTTCATTTAGATGAGACAGCAACAGCAGGCTTGGTGACTTCTTTGGCTCATCATATTCCCATGCTGGCTTCATTAAAAGATATGACGCCGAGAGGAAAGGTCATCAATGTCGCGTTTGCGGTTAGCGCAGCCTTTGTGCTTGGCAGCCATCTCGGTTTTGTAGCCGGAATGAAAAAAGAAATGGCGGCTGCTATGATCATTGGAAAATTAGCGGGCGGAATCACAGCTGCCGCAGCGGCTGCTTGGATGACGCCTGCACAGTCAGCTGACCAGCAAAAACATGTCTCAGCCAGCCATAGCTAAGGCAGCAGCTGTTTCAATTTTGTCCAATCGGGAATGTTACAGTAAGGATTCTGTGAAAGAGGGTTGGACACATGGCCGTGAAAGACCAGTACATGTCAAAAATCAAACAGGAAACCAAGCCTTGGGTCAAGCGATTCGGGAGGCTTGGTTATTTTGCATTCGGCGGCGTGTTTATCCTGCTCGGGATTTTAGCATGTATGACGGCAGCTGGGGCGGGCGGCGCAAAAGATTCGAGCGGAGCGCTCCAAACGTTATCACGCATGCCGTACGGGTCATTCTTGCTTTTTTTCATTGGCGTCGGTCTCGTCGGTTATGTGATCTGGATGGTGCTGAGCGCGCTCAAGGACACGGAAGGCCACGGAACAAGCAGGCGCGGCCTGACGCGGAGAACAGGAAACTTTTTCAGCGCCGCCGTTTATGCATCCATTGCTTGGAATGCCTTGCGCTTTGTGTTTGGCCAAGGAGACGGCGGCACTTCAGAACAGACGTGGTCCGCTTATGTATTGGCCCAGCCGTTCGGCCAATGGCTCACAGGGCTTACGGGTGCTGGTTTTATCCTATTTGCGATCGTTCAATTTGTGAAGGGTGTCCGGGCTGCTTTTATGAAAGAATTCGATACGTCGAAAATGGACAAACACATGATATGCATCGCGAAAAACACCGGGCGCGCAGGCAATATCGCCCGGGCCATTATTTTCTCAGCTATCGGCTATTTTCTCATCAAGACAGCCATGACCGCTGATCCTGACGATACAAAAGGCTTTGATGGCGCGCTCGCCGAACTCGCGCAGCAGCCGCATGGTAAAATGATTCTGTCTATATTAGCGTGCGGGCTGATCCTATATGGACTTTACGCCATTATGAAAGGGATTTATCAGCATATGACATGGGAGAAGTAAGCTCTGGACAGGTCCGTGTTCAGAGCGTTTTTCAGTTTCTCAGAAATCAGGTGGATGAAAGCTGGGGCCAGCCTGTATAATAAAAGCAAATCGAAAGCAGTTTCATCATGAACTGATCCAAAGGGAGGTGCGGAATGGATCGGGAAAAACAGCAATTAAGCATAGAAGCGGCAAGGCTTTATTATCAGTCAGACTACAGTCAGCAGCAAATTGCTGAGCAGCTCAACATTTCAAGGCCGACCGTTTCACGGCTGCTGCAATATGCAAAAGCAAAAGGGTTTGTCCAGATTCTCGTCTTGGACCCTTTTGAGGATTTGGATGCGCTCGGTTCCATGCTTGAAGAGAAATACGGGCTTCTCGAGGCGCATGTTGTATTTTCTCCGACACCTGATTATGCAGGAATTACACATGACCTAAGCCGCTATGGTGCAGAATATATGCATGAAACGGTGAAAGACGGCGACATTGTCGGTGTCAGCTGGGGAACCACGATGTATCAAATTGCGCAAAACATGCAGCCGAAGCAGGTAAAAGGCGTCGAGGTCGTCCAGCTGAAAGGCGGCATCAGCCATTCCCGGGTAAACACGTATTCCGCTGAAACGATTCAGCTGTTTGCAGAGGCATTTCAAACGATGCCGCGCTATCTCCCGCTTCCCGTCGTGTTTGATAATGCCGATGTGAAGAAAATGGTGGAGAAAGACCGTCATATTGAGCGGATCATCGAGATGGGCAAGCAGGCGAATATCGCTCTCTTCACGGTGGGAACTGTCCGTGACGAAGCGCTGTTGTTCCGGCTCGGATACTTTAACGAAGAAGAGAAAGCCCTGCTGAAAAAACAGGCCGTCGGGGATATCTGTTCACGCTTTTTTGATGCGAAAGGAAATATTTGCAGCAGAGCCATCAATGACCGGACCATCGGCGTTGAGCTTGAAGACCTTAGGCTGAAGGAACGCTCGATTTTAGTGGCCGGCGGGAGCAGAAAAGTGTCCTCCATACACGGTGCATTAACCGGAAAATATGCCAACGTTTTGATCATTGACCAGCATACTGCAAGGGCGCTTGTTAATGATTTGTGACACGTGTAAACCGTTCGTTGAACAAAATTTCAATTACCAATTTACATATGTTCAAAAGTCGGTTATGCTAAAAAATATCTTAACAAAAAAGGAAGTGTGCGAAGGATGTCATTAGCTAACATAATTGATCATACAGCTTTGAAACCGCATACACAAAAAGCGGAGATTCTAACATTAATTCAAGAAGCAAAAACATACAAATTTGCTTCAGTATGTGTCAATCCGACATGGGTGGAGCTTGCTGCAAAAGAGCTTGAGGGAACTGGAGTTGACGTCTGTACGGTCATCGGCTTCCCGCTCGGTGCCAACACAACTGAAACAAAAGCGTTCGAAACAAAAGACGCGATTTCAAAAGGCGCCACTGAAGTGGACATGGTCATTAACATTGCTGCGTTGAAAGACAAAGAAGACGATATGGTCGAAGCGGATATCCGCGGTGTGGTGGAAGCTGCAGCCGGAAAAGCGCTTGTCAAAGTCATTATCGAAACGTGCCTTCTGACTGATGAAGAAAAAGAACGCGCGTGCCGTTTAGCGGTTTCTGCGGGAGCGGATTTCGTGAAAACATCAACGGGATTCTCTACAGGCGGCGCAACGAAGGAAGATATCGCCTTAATGCGCAAAACAGTAGGCCCTGATATCGGCGTGAAAGCATCCGGCGGCGTCAGAACGAAAGAAGATGTAGACACAATGGTCGAGGCGGGAGCGAGCCGAATCGGCGCAAGTGCAGGCGTTTCCATTGTAAAAGGCGAAAACGCATCAGGCGGAGACAACTATTAAGAAGTAGACGGAAGGCACATTGCTTTCCGTTACTCTTCTATCTTTTCTGGGGAAGTAGTTATTGTAAGCGAATACAAACAAAGGAGAAACACATATGAAGTATTTGATTGGGATAATCGGTTTGATCGTGTTTTTAGGCCTTGCGTGGATCGCAAGCAGCGGGAAAAAAAGAATTAAGATCCGCCCAATTGTTGTTATGCTCATTCTGCAATTTATTCTCGGCTACATTCTCCTCAATACCGGGGTAGGGAATTTCCTCGTAGGAGGATTTGCAAAAGGATTCGGTTACCTGCTTGAATACGCGGCAGAAGGAATCAACTTTGTGTTTGGCGGCTTGGTGAATGCGGATCAAACGACATTCTTTATGAACGTTCTCTTGCCAATCGTGTTTATTTCCGCCTTGATCGGGATTCTGCAAAAATGGAAGATCCTCCCGTTTATTATTAAATATATCGGCCTTGCCCTCAGCAAGGTAAACGGTATGGGAAGACTGGAGTCGTATAACGCAGTTGCTTCAGCCATTTTAGGGCAGTCAGAAGTATTTATCTCCTTGAAGAAAGAACTCGGTCTTTTAAACCAGCAGCGCTTGTACACGCTTTGCGCTTCTGCGATGTCAACCGTATCAATGTCAATCGTCGGCGCGTATATGACGATGCTGAAACCGGAATATGTCGTAACGGCACTGGTCTTGAACTTATTTGGCGGTTTCATCATCGCTTCAATTATTAATCCTTATGATGTAAAAAAAGAAGAGGATATGCTTCGTGTCGAAGAAGAAGAAAAACAATCCTTCTTCGAGGTACTCGGAGAATACATCCTTGACGGCTTCAAAGTAGCGGTGGTCGTCGCTGCGATGCTGATCGGATTTGTTGCGATTATTGCCTTAATTAACGGCATTTTTAATGCAGTATTCGGTATTTCCTTCCAAGGCATTCTTGGATATGTGTTTGCTCCATTCGCTTTTCTTGTGGGTATCCCATGGAACGAAGCAGTTAATGCGGGAAGCATTATGGCAACAAAAATGGTATCGAATGAATTTGTTGCCATGACGTCGCTAACGCAAAACGGCTTCCATTTCAGCGGCCGTACAACAGCGATCGTATCGGTATTCCTTGTGTCATTTGCGAACTTCTCCTCGATCGGTATCATTGCCGGTGCCGTAAAAGGACTGAATGAAAAGCAAGGAAATGTTGTCGCTCGTTTTGGCCTGAAATTATTATACGGCGCTACGCTTGTCAGCTTTTTATCAGCAGCAATTGTGGGCTTGATTTATTGAACTTAATCGAAAAGGATCGGTGACCAAACATGAGAATGGTAGATATCATCATCAAAAAACAAAACGGAAAAGAACTCACCACTGAAGAAATTCAATTTTTCGTGAAAGGTTATACGGACGGAAGCATTCCTGATTATCAAGCAAGCGCGCTTGCTATGGCGATTTTCTTCCAGGATATGAGTGACCGTGAACGCGCGGACTTGACGATGGCTATGGTGAACTCCGGTGAAACGATTGATCTTTCTGCCATTGAAGGGATTAAAGTGGATAAACACTCCACCGGCGGCGTCGGCGACACGACAACACTCGTTCTCGCCCCGCTAGTTGCGGCTCTTGATGTGCCGGTTGCTAAAATGTCCGGCCGCGGCCTCGGCCATACGGGCGGTACGATTGATAAATTAGAGGCAATCGACGGCTTTCATGTGGAACTGTCGAAGGACGAATTTATTAAGCTTGTGAACCGCGACAAGGTCGCCGTCATCGGCCAAAGCGGCAATTTAACGCCGGCTGATAAAAAACTGTACGCGCTTCGTGATGTAACGGGAACGGTCAATTCCATTCCGCTGATCGCAAGCTCGATTATGAGCAAAAAAATCGCTGCCGGGGCGGACGCTATCGTGCTTGACGTAAAAACGGGAGCGGGCGCCTTCATGAAAACAGAAGAAGACGCAGCTGAACTTGCCAAAGCGATGGTTCGTATCGGCAATAACGTCGGCCGCCAAACAATGGCTGTCATTTCTGACATGTCCCAGCCGCTCGGCTTTGCGATCGGAAATGCGCTTGAAGTCAAAGAAGCGATCGACACGCTCAAAGGCGAGGGCCCTGAGGATCTTCATGAGCTTGTCTTAACGCTCGGAAGCCAAATGGTTGTGCTTGCGAAAAAAGCTGATACATTGGCCGAAGCGAGAACGAAGCTGGAAGAAGTCATGAAAAACGGCAAAGCGCTTGAAAAATTCAAGGACTTCCTCAAAAACCAAGGCGGTGACAGCTCGATTGTTGACGATCCATCTAAGCTTCCGCAAGCTGCATATCAAATTGATGTGCCTGCCAAAGAAGCCGGTGTTGTCTCCGAAATTGTCGCGGACGAAATCGGCGTCGCAGCAATGCTGTTAGGTGCCGGACGCGCCACAAAAGAAGATGAAATTGACTTGGCCGTCGGCATCATGCTCCGCAAAAAGGTCGGCGACAAGGTAGAAAAAGGCGAGTCTCTTGTTACGCTTTACGCCAACCGCGAAAACGTCGATGAAGTCATCGCAAAAGTCTATGACAACATCCGTATCGCAGCGGAAGCGAAGGCGCCGAAACTGATTCATACGTTGATTACGGAATAAAAATAAAGCACATCCCATCTGAGTGGGGTGTGCTGTTTTGATTAAAGGATATGATCGATCTGATATTCTTCTTGGTTGATTTTTTTTGCTTTCTCAACCTTTCTTTTGAAATAGAAGATGAGATAGCATAGGATGATACAAGGAATTCCGCAGAAGAGTGCGATTCTTTGATTGGGATCAAAAGCAAGACCGATACAAGAAGCTGAACATAATAAAAGAGCAGCTATAGGCATAAGAGGATAAAGCGGCGTGCGAAATGTCAGATCTTTTACATTCCCCCCTTTTTTAAGAAATCTCTTTCGAAACAAGAGTTGAGACAACGCAATACTCATCCAGACCACGACTCCTGCAAATCCAGCAATCGCTACCATCACCACATATACAGTTCCGGGCGCCACGATACTGGAAACGAGAGATAAACAAGATACGGCCATACTGATCATTAAGGCATTTAAGGGAATGCCTTTAGATGTCACTTTCTTAAAACGGGAGCTGATCATGTTTTCGTTTGCTAACGACCACATCATACGGGTTGAAGCATATAGGCCCGAGTTGGCGACGGACAGCAAGGCAGTTAATATGACGAAATTCATAATATCAGCGGCGTAAGGGATTCCGATCTCCGCAAATACGGCTACAAACGGGCTTTCAATCACGCCTGCTTCTTTCCATGAAATCAGCCCGGATAATACGAAGACAGCGCCAATGAAAAAAATGACTGTTCTCCATGCAACATTACGGATGGATCGCGGAATATCCTTTTGAGGATTTGCTGATTCTCCGGCTGTGACTCCGATTAATTCTGTACCGGAAAAGGCGAAGCTCACAGATATCATAGCGATAAAAACGGCGAGAAAACCATTCGGAAACAACCCTCCATGACCTGTAAAATTTGACAACATAGGAGCATCTGCCGTCCCGTTTAAAGAGATCAAACCAAACATGGCGGCTCCTCCTAAAATGATAAATAAAATGATCGTGACAATCTTCACGCTGGAAAACCAGAATTCGGTTTCCGCAAATAGCTTGACTGAAAATGCGTTGCATATGAAAAGGAGAGCTGCAAAAACCGCACTCCACATCCATACGCTGCTGTCAGGAAACCAGCGCTGCATGAGAATACCTGATGCGGTAAACTCAGAACCTACCGTCACCACCCAATTCACCCAGTACATGATGCCGACCATAAAACCGGTAGATGGCCCGATGAATGTGGTAGCATATTTTTGAAAAGATCCGGTCACCGGCATGGCGACCGACAATTCACCGAGACATTGCATGACGAGGTACATCATCAACCCGCCGATTAAATAAGCGAGTATCGTACCGCCGGGTCCAGCTTGGTTTAACGTATAACCCGTGCTGAGGAAAAGCCCTGTCCCTATGACGCCTCCCAATGAGATCATAAATAAGTGCCTGCTTTTCATCGTGCGTTTTAGCTGTTGGCCGCTGTTCTCCTGTAGATCCACCGTCTCGCCCTCCTTTTAGCTGCCATTCATTAGGCAGATGAGTTTCTCATACCCAAAATACAACCTGCCAGAAGATCACTTGAATGGGGAGCGTTTCATTCCTTTTAATGCGTGTAACAGAACGTGAGCTGCGGCTCTGCTTGTCATATCTCGAAAATCGAGGGTAGGATCAACTTCAACGATTTCAATCCCGGCAACATTGGGCTGTTGTGCGATGTACTTGACTGCTTCGAGCAATTCGTCTGTATAGAGGCCGCCCGGGCCAATCGCTGGACAGCCGGGTGCATGGGACTGGTCTAAGACATCCATATCAACGGATATAAAAATGGAGTCTGTTCTTGTTTGAATGGCAGGCAAAATCTCTTTTATCGTCGGGACTAGTCCTTTTTCACGAATCATGCCCATCGTGTGAATGTTCACGTTGTGTTTTTTTGCATATGCTTCATATGCCTGACTGTTGCTGAATTCTCTGATACCCAGCTGGATCAAATGTTGGCCTTCAATGATCTCTTCATCCAAAAGGCGGCGGAAGGGGGTGCCGTTTGTCGGCCCCCCGTCCTCCGTATTTCGAACATCGTGATGGGCATCAAATTGAATAACTGCTGCCGCTCCTTTAGTTTGTGCTATCGCTTTTATGGTGGAGTAGCTGATCGAGTTATCTCCCCCGAGTATGAGCGGCACCCAATCTGGATGGTCCGAAAGCAGAGCATGCATGGTATGGAAGATTTGTTGATGTGACTTTACGATATCAGTTACATGAATATCGATATCCCCCAGATCGTAAAGAAAATCTGATACGACATGTCCTTCAAGCTCCGCAGAATAGGCCGATGAATGTTTGAGTGCCTGGCGGATTGTTCCAGGAGCAAAGGAAGCGCCTGAATGACTGATAGAGGATTTTGATAGAGGGACACCTATCAATGCTGGCCCTTTAATGCTTTGGCCGTCCCATTTTGATATCAGGTCGCTCATTTTTGTGACATCCCGGTCTTTAAACGAAGAACCTGCCTCTCTGAGAAAAGGGTATTTATCCAAGAATGGCTCCCTCCCTGTTGACTACAATTGTTCCGTTTTTCATGACTTGGTGTACATGATTGACGCCGTAGTGATACGGAATATACATATAGTTCGAGGCTTGCCAAATGACTAGATCAGCTGATCGGCCGGCTTTGAGCTGACCGGCTTCTTCTCCTTTTCCTATGGCGTGTGCGGCATTGACTGTGACCGCATGCCATATTTCTTCCGCAGTCATTTTCAGATGAAGCGCGGCAATCGACATGATCAGCTGGATATTTTCAGTCGGCGAGCTGCCAGGATTAAAATCCGTTGCCAAGCTGACACATACACCTTCATCAATCATAGCTCTTGCCCTGGCGTATGTGCTTTTGCCAAGATAAAATGTCGTGCCCGGCAAGAGGACGGCGATCGTTCCTGACTCAGCCAATTTCTTTATGCCTTCGTCTGAGGCACCTACCAAATGGTCGGCTGAGATAGCCTTTAGCTCACCCGCTAATTCAGCTCCTCCAAGCGGATCGATTTCATCTGCGTGTATTTTTAACCCGAATCCCGCCTCAGCCGCTTTTTTTAAATATCTGCGGGATTGACTGACGGTAAAAACGCCTGTTTCTGTAAAAATATCTGCAAAGCTGGCGAGCTCTTGCTCTTTGATTTCCGGCAAAAGGCAAAGCATTTGATCCAGAAATTCATCCGGATTGTGTTGATATTCGGGAGGTATCGCATGGGCTCCCATAAACGTGGAGACAAGGTCAACAGGCTGGTTTTCATGCAGTTTTTTTGCGACACGCAATTGCTTCAGCTCTGTTTCTTTTTCCAAGCCATAGCCGCTTTTCACTTCAGCCGTGGTCGTGCCGTAGGACAGCATTCTTTGCAGGTGAAAATGGCCTTTTTGCAGCAGCTCTTCCTCTGAAGCCGCCCTGGTGTCTTTGACAGTAGACAGAATCCCGCCGCCCTGCGCCAGAATATCTAAATAGGAGATGCCCTGAAGCTTAAGATTCATCTCCTTTTCCCGAGATCCGCCAAATACAAGATGGGTGTGCGGATCAACGAGGCCCGGCGTTACAAGCCGTCCCGAACAGTCAATGATTTCGTCTGCCTCATAACCGGCTTCAGCCCCTTTTTTTCCGGCGAACACAATCTTCTGTTCATGGATGCCGACAACAGCGTCTTCGATCATATGAAGATCCTGCATGCTTTTGCCCGCACGGGGGCCGCTGCTTTCCATCGTTAAAAGCTGACCAATGTTAATGAGCATCGTATCAATTTGTTTCGGCATGTCATCACTCCTTTATTTTTGCATCGGCACGATAATGTCCTGTTCCTTCGCTACTTCAACGGCACGTTCATAACCCGCATCCGCATGACGGATAATGCCCATTCCCGGGTCGCTCGTTAAGACTCTGGCAAGCCGCTCGTCAGCCAGCTCACTTCCATCGGCAACCGCGACCATGCCGGCATGCAGGGAATAGCCCATTCCAACGCCTCCGCCATGGTGGAAGGAAACCCAGCTTGCACCCGCCGCCGTATTGACAAGCGCATTTAGCACAGCCCAATCGCCGACAGCATCACTTCCGTCCTTCATCGCTTCTGTCTCCCGGTTTGGAGAGGCGACAGACCCGCAGTCCAAATGATCTCTTCCAATGACGACAGGCGCTTTTAGCTCTCCGTTTCTAACCAGCTCGTTAATGGCGAGGCCCATCTTTTTTCGTTCTCCATATCCAAGCCAGCAAATACGGGACGGCAAGCCTTGGAACGTGACTTTTTCCTGTGCCATATCAATCCAGCGGTGAAGGGCTTTATTTGTCGGGAACAGTTCTTTTAATAACGCATCCGTACGGTAAATATCTGCCGGATCACCGGAAAGCGCCGCCCAGCGGAACGGTCCTTTTCCTTCGCAGAATAAGGGGCGAATGTAGGCAGGGACAAACCCCGGAAAATCGAAGGCATTCTCCAGCCCTTCATCCTTTGCGACTTGTCGGATATTGTTGCCGTAGTCAAATACAACAGAGCCCTTTTGTTGAAAGGCCAGCATGGCTTCCACATGTTTTTTCATGCTTTGCTTCGCAAGGCGCACGTAAAGGTCTGGATTGTCTTGCCGCAAACGGTCAGCTTCATCAAGTGAATAGCCCTCGGGAACATAACCGATTAAAGGGTCATGGGCAGATGTCTGATCCGTCACAATATCAATTTTGACGCCTCGGTTCAAAAGTGTGTGATGAACCTCAGCCGCGTTTCCGAGAAGAGCGATGGACAAAGGTTTTCCTGCCAGCTTTGCCTCTTCAGCCCACGCTAATGCTTCCTCAATCGAGGCTGTTTTACAGTCGCAGTATTTTGTTTCGATGCGCTTGTCGATGCGTTTCTCATCAACCTCAACGGCAATGACGACTCCTTCATTCATCGTGACAGACAGCGGCTGGGCGCCTCCCATTCCGCCGAGCCCGGCTGTCAGCGTCAATGTTCCTTTTAAACTTCCTCCGAAATGCTGTCTCGCCAGCTCAGCGAAGGTTTCATAGGTTCCTTGCAATATGCCTTGTGAGCCAATGTAAATCCAGCTGCCTGCCGTCATTTGCCCGTACATCATTAACCCTTTTTTCTCAAGCTCGTGGAAATGCTCCCAGTCCGCCCACTTCGGAACAAGAACAGAATTTGCTAAAAGCACGCGCGGGGCCTGCGGGTGTGTACGGAACATGCCAACGGGCTTTCCGGATTGCACGAGCAATGTTTCATCATTTTTTAGTGTTTTCAAGGAATGCTCAATGGCGTGAAAAGCGTCCCAATCCCGTGCGGCTTTGCCAATCCCGCCGTATACGATGAGGTCCTCCGGCTTCTCGGCGACTTCCGGATCAAGGTTGTTTCGAAGCATCCGAAGCACCGCCTCTTGCTCCCACCCTAAGCATTCAAGCTCTGTTCCCCTGTTGGCACGGATTGATTTTTTTACATCAGTCATATGTTCATCCCCCTCAGTTCTTCATTTTGATGATCTGGTAATAAAGATTCCTTCTTCAGCCAGTCCGTCAAGCGTTCAATGTCATAGGAAAACACACGGTCCTGCTGAATGGACGGCACGACTTTTCTCATTTCCTGAAAAAGCTGTTTGGTATAGGACGCTGCATGTTCTATGCCTCTGTATTCAACCGCCTGCAATGCGCAAATCGCTTCGATCGCAATGACTCTTCTTGCATTCGCGATCACCTGATAAGCATGCCGAGCGGCGATGGTTCCCATGCTGACATGGTCCTCTTGGTTTGCGGATGACGGAATAGAATCCACACTTGCAGGATGGGCCAGTGTTTTATTTTCAGAAACGAGTGAGGCCGCGGCATACTGCATGATCATTGCACCGGATTGCAGACCGGGATGAGGGCTTAGGAACGGCGGCAGGTCATTCAGCTGTGGATTTACAAGTCTCTCAATCCGACGCTCTGCGATATTCGCAAGCTCTGAAATTGCGATTTTCAGAAAATCCATGGCAAAGGCAATCGGCTGCCCGTGAAAGTTTCCGCCAGAGATGACTTTGTCACCATCATTGAAAATGAGAGGATTGTCCGTAGCTGCATTCATTTCAATCTCTAATTTTTCTTTGACATAGCCTAACGTCTGCCAAGTCGCACCGTGTACCTGCGGAATACAGCGCAATGAATATGCATCCTGTACCCGCAGTTCTCCTTGGGAGGTTGTCAGGCTGCTGTCAGATAGATAGAAACGTATTCGTTCTGCGACATCGATCTGCTCCTGATAGCCGCGGGCTAAGTGAATATCCTCGTCAAAGGCATCTATAATTCCTCGCAGCCCTTCAATCGTTAAGCTGGCAATGCGCTCAGTTTGATAGGCTAGTTTTTCAGCTTCAATGTATGAGACCACACCCATAGCGGTCATGGCCTGAGTCCCGTTAATCAAGGCAAGCCCTTCCTTGGATGTCAGCGTTACCGGCTGAATACCGGCTTTTTTCAATCCCGTCATTGCTGGCATTCTTTCCCCCTCAAAAAAGACTTCTCCTTGGCCGATCAGCGCAAGTGCCAGATGGGAAAGCGGAGCCAGATCCCCGCTTGCGCCAAGTGATCCCTGCTGGGGGATGACAGGATGGACGCGTTTATTTAAAAAAGCAAGCAATTGTTCAATCAGCTCAGCACGTACACCGGAAAACCCTTTTAACAGCGCATTGGCGCGTAAAAGCAGCATTGCCCTGGAAACACATTCAGGAAAAGGGTCGCCGACACCGCAGGCATGAGAAAGGATTAAATTCAGCTGCAGCGCCGCCGAGTCTTCTTTCTGAATCAGGACATCACTGAACTTGCCAAATCCGGTTGTAATGCCGTAGATTGTCTTTTCTTCGTGAACAATCCGTTCCACTGCCGCTCTGCTTTTTTTTACGCGCTCCATACTTTCTTCAGAAGCCGCTGCTTCTTCAAAATCAAACAGCACACGCGCGACGTCGGTTGTTGTCAATGAAGAACCGTCTAAAATCACCATAAGTCCAACTCCTTTGTCTTTACTTTGGTAAAGCGCCCATACAAAAAGGGGCTATGCTGTGAAAATCTGTTTTCACGCATAGCCCCCTATCGCCTAAGATCTATGGGCTGTTTCATATGTGATTGATTCCAACGCCGAATGTCTCATGCTCAAGTCCTTTGATCGGCGCCCCAATTGTTCCGTAAAGCGAGACAGCGATCCAATCGCCTTCTGCTTCACTTTCATAAGGATTTCCCCTCAAAACGGCAAACCTCAAGCCCACCGTCCGAAGCAGCGATCCAAGCAGCATTTCACCTCTGGTCACGCCATGCAAAGCCTCCATCGTCGCATGATAAAGCGCATGTGACTCGCGATAACCCTCAGATTGAATGACACCGCTCTTTTTGGAAGCGGTTTCAATTGCAGCTACTACTTTATGCGCGTCCATTGATCCTACCTTGCCGAGACAGACCTTCCATCCATCTCGCTCCAGCTCCTCGACCTGTGTACTCTCTTCCGCCTCATTCAGCAGCAGAAGAACAGACAGCCGGCCGATCCGACGCTCTTTATGCAGTGTCATATGAATCACTCAATTCCTAAAAATTCTGATAACTATTAACTGAGTATTATATTAATTGGTTCAGCAGCAGAAGTCAAAAGGTTTTTTACAGTCTTTAACAAGTTAGATTGCTATTGTAATAGCGTGACGCAGAAAGCAGGACGGGTTTTCTTTCAGCACATTGCACACCGTAGCCAGACAGGAGTGCGGGCGGCTGCTGTCGTACTCTAGATATAAATTTCAATAAAAGAGGAGCGAAGTGCAGTGAAGAGCTTAAATTGGGGAATCATCGGACTTGGCGCAATCGCTTCAGATTTCGCCAAAGCACTGAGAGAAGTAAACGGAACGGTCTATGCCGCAGGGTCACGAAACTTAGACAAAGCAAAGAAGTTCGCCAAGGAGCATCATGTCGATAAAGCATACGGCAGCTATGAAGAACTGCTGCAAGATGAGAATGTCGATATTGTCTACATTGCCACTCCGCATTCCAATCACTATGAATATATGATGAAATGCCTTCAGCATCACAAGCATGTTCTTTGTGAGAAGGCCATTACCGTCAATGCGAGACAGCTAAAGGAGATCATCAGCATGGCTCAAGAAAAACAGCTGATTGTGTCTGAAGCGATGACCATCTACCATATGCCGCTGTACAAAAAACTCCGTGAGATTGTGAAGGCGGGTCGCATCGGGCCTCTTAAAATGGTTCAAGTCTCCTTTGGAACGCGCAAGCCATACGACGTCACAAATCGGTTCTTTAATAAAGAACTGGCTGGCGGCGCACTACTAGACACGGGAGCCTATGCGCTCGCTTTCGCAAGGTACTTTCTCACGAGCCAGCCAAATGAGATCCTCAGCACGGCCAAGCCGACTGACACAGGTGTAGACGAGCAGTCAGGCATGATTCTAAAAAACGCAGACAACGAAATGGCTGTCATATCACTGACAATGAGGGCGAAAATGCCAAAAAGAGGCGTAGTTGCCGGAGAAAATGGCTTTATCACAGTCGACGACTTGACAAGGCCGGACAAAGCGTTCATTACGTACGCAAATGGAAAAACAGAGATGATGAAAGAAGGAGAAACGGCAAAAGGGTTGAACTATGAAGTAGAGGATATGCAAGCAGCAGTCCTGCATCAAACAGACAGCCAGACCATCAGTCTCTCCCTGGATGTCATGAGCATCATGGACAATGTAAGAGAACAGTGGGGAATTACCTACCCGTTTGAATATGAAAACATCCGGCTTTTATGACGGCCGGGGTTCCTTCATAGAAAAATGTAAGCGTTTAAAAATTTAATGAAAAAGAGAGGCGAATTGTGTAGATGTTGAATCGATTGTTCCGTGTATGTTTTCTTGCAGCCCTTATCATGGCCTTCACCCTGCCAAACCCCGTCTATGCACAAAAGGCAGAAAAACCCGTATTTACAGAAGTCAGCGTTCATGATCCTTCCATCATTGAGACAAACGGCACCTTTTATGTATTTGGATCTCATCTTGCTTCAGCAAAAACAAATGACCTCATGCAATGGCAGCAACTGACCACCAGTGTAAGCAACGACAATCCTCTGATTCCGAATGTCTACGAAGAATTAAAAGATACCTTCGAATGGGCGCAATCTGATACCCTGTGGGCGGCTGACGTCACACAGCTGGCGGATGGCAAATACTACATGTATTACAACGCCTGCCGCGGCGACTCGCCTAGATCCGCCATGGGTGTCGCCGTCGCAGATAACATCGAAGGCCCATACAAAAACAAAGGCATCTTTTTGAAATCAGGCATGGAAGGAACAAGCGATGATGGAACACCGTATGACGCGACCAAACATCCGAATGTCGTAGACCCGCATACCTTCTTTGATAAAAACGGCAAGCTGTGGATGGTGTATGGATCATACTCAGGCGGCATTTTCATTCTTGAAATGAATCCGAAAACGGGCTTCCCGCTTCCTGGGCAGGGATACGGGAAAAAACTGCTCGGCGGCAACCACAGCAGAATTGAAGGCCCATATGTTCTCTACAATCCAGACACCCAATACTACTACTTATACCTATCATATGGCGGTCTCGACGCAACAGGCGGCTACAACCTCCGTGTGGCCCGCTCCAAAAAACCGGACGGCCCTTACTATGACGCAGAAGGCAACTCGATGCTTGACGTCCGCGGAAAAGAAGGAACATTCTTCGACGACCGTTCCATTGAACCGTACGGCGTCAAACTCATGGGCAGCTATTCATTTGAGACAGAAAAAGAAAAAGGAACCGGTTACGTCTCACCAGGCCACAACTCCGCATATTATGACGAAAAAACCGGACGCTCCTATTTAATCTTTCACAGCCGCTTCCCGGGCAGAGGTGAAGAACACGAAGTCAGAGTCCACCAAATGTTCATGAACAAAGACGGCTGGCCGGTAACAGCGCCATATCGTTACGCAGGAGAAACACTGAAAGAAGTTAAACAAAAAGACATCACAGGAACATACAAACTCATCCAGCACGGAAAAGACATCTCAGCCGACATCAAAAAAACCATTAACATCCAGCTCAACAAAAACCATACCATTTCCGGGGAAATGACTGGAACATGGAAGAAAACCGGAAAAAATACAGCTGAACTTACGTTAGCCGGCAAGAAGTATAGCGGAGTGTTTTTACAGCAGTGGGATTCGGTGAGAGAGAAGAACGTGATGACGTTTAGTGTATTGAATGGTAGCGGTGAGACTGTTTGGGGATCTAAATAAGATGGAGAAGCGCCTTCGAGAGAAGGCGTTTTTTATGATCTTTATTGACTATAAGTAACGGTTAAGAGTGAGAAAAAACTAGAAATGGTAGTGAGGTTGAAGGCCTAAACAAAAAGACCCCCTTTATGATTATCATTCCCCTTATAAAATCATATAAATCGAATTTTTAGCAATTTAGAACCGGGATAACTCTCCTTAAGACAGACCCTTTTACCTATTTATCCAGGCGGAGCTAAGTCATTGGATCCATTTCCGGCTGGAACGCAGTATGAATTTATTGAGTGGGTAAGTCCTCTGGGCGCTGTTAAAAAATTGGCGGTTCGAGGCGGGAAGCGTGTTGTCACAGATGTGGCTAAACATGTTGCGGAGAAGGAAATTAAGGAGGATGTTGGAAAGGCAGTTTCAAAGTATACTGGAAAGTATTCCACAAGTATCGATCATAAAGTTAAGGTAATTAAAAAACAAAACTTACAAAATTGGATCAGTGATTCGTTTACTGATGGTCATTATAGAACTGTAATTACAGAAGAGAATATAAATTTTTATAGAACCTTTGGCGGAAGTGCAAGAGTTAATGGTTCATTTGTTACTACTAGTCCTGCTGGGAATAGAATCAATGCAAAAATAAATACAGCTTTAGTTCCTGATTGGAAAAATTCTAGAGAGTATGAAGCGGTAATAGAAGTTCCTAAAGGGCAAATACTAAATATCGGTAGAGTTGAAAAGCAATACACGAAAACAGGAACATTACTAAAAGGTGAAGGGGACCAAATACTCCTGCCAAAAGATTGGCCGTCAGAATGGATAAAGGAGATAAGAAAAGTTCCAAGTCGATAGGGAGG